>JBHAET010000057.1:0-2610 GCA_041855705.1 Neisseriaceae bacterium | reverse complement strand
CTTGCTGGACCACACGCAGATGGCGCAGCCGGAATTTGCCTATGACTGGGCGCGACGGGCGCAGGCGCAATTGTTGGCGTGGGTGCGGCAGCGCAACTGGGCGGCTTTGACCGATGTGGCCGGTTGGTCTGCCGACATTCGTCGCGCCATTCCCACGCCGGAGCATTTCCTGCCCCTGCTGTATGTGTTGGCGCAGGCGCAGGATGATGATGAGTTACAGATCTTCAATACCGGATTTGCCGGCGGTTCGCTCGACATGAGCTGTGTGGCGGTGGGCGGGAATTGAGTTCGGGGCAGCAGGCAGGAAACAAGCGCCAGTAGCGGTTTTGCGCTAGAATGGCGCCTGCCGGCCACGGGAGCGGGCATTGGTTTGAATAAGGGGGAAGCGACTCATGCTCGATGGCATCAATGCCTTGTTTCTGATTGCCGGTTTGCTGTTGTTTGTCAGTGTGATGGCCACACGCTTGTCGGCACGCATGGGTTTCCCCCTGTTGTTGGTGTTTTTGGGCGTCGGCATGCTGGCCGGTGAAGACGGCATCGGCGGCATCAAATTCGACAGTGTCAGCAGTGCATTTTTTATTGGTCAGCTGGCGCTGGCGGTCATCCTGCTCGATGGTGGCCTGCGCACCCATGTGTCCACCCTGCGCCTGTCGTGGCGACCGGCTTCGGTGCTGGCCAGTTGGGGCGTGCTGGCCACCGTGTTGCTGGTCGGGCTGTTTGCGACGCTGGTGCTGGATGTGGACTGGCGCCTGGGCCTGTTGATGGCGGCGATTGTCGGCTCCACCGATGCGGCGGCGGTGTTTTCATTGCTGCGCAACAGTGGCGTGCGCCTCAACGAACGGGTGCAGTCCACGCTGGAAGTCGAATCCGGCGCCAACGATCCGATGGCGATTTTTTTGGTCAGCGCCTTTATCGCCATGCTGGTCAATCCGCAGCAAGCCGGGGTGCTGTCGTTTCTGCAAATGCTGACCCAGCAACTGGGTTTGGGACTGGTGGCCGGTGTGGTGGGCGGCAAAATCCTGGCCAAGCTGATGAAGCGTTTGCATCTGGCCGAGGGTTTGTATGCCCTGCTGATCCTGTCCGGCGGGGTCTTGATGTTTGCCGGTACCAATCTGATTGGCGGCAGCGGCTTTCTGGCGGTATACATCACCGGCATTTTCATTGGCAATCAGCGCAGTCACGCCACCGAGCATGTGCTGCGGGTGATGGACGGCCTGGCTTGGCTGGCACAGGCCAGCATGTTTGTGGTGCTCGGTTTGCTGGTCACCCCCAGCCGTCTGCTGGATCATGCCTGGCAGGCCTTGCTGATTGCGGTCTTCTTGATGCTGGTGGCCCGCCCCCTGGCGGTGTACTCCAGCATTTACTGGTTCGGTTACCGCAAGCGTGAGTTGGCCTACATCAGCTGGGTGGGCCTGCGCGGTGCGGTGCCGGTGACCTTGGCGATGATGCCGCTGATGATGGGGGTCAGCGAATCGCGGGTGCTGTTTGATGTGGCGTTTGCGGTGGTGATCGTGTCTTTGGTGGTGCAGGGCTCCAGCATTCCGTGGATGGCCGAACGCCTGAAAGTCACCCTGCCGCCGCAGCCGGAACCGAAGGAAGAGCGCGAAATCTGGCTGGCGGAAGAGGCCAGTTTGCAGTTTTCGGCATATGAAGTCCAGGCCGAATCCGATGCCGAGGGGCGGCATCCGGATGCGGTGGCAGCCGACATTGACCCGGTGGCCGTACGCTGCTTTGCGCTGATGCGTCGTGGCAAAACCGTGCCGTTAACCGCCGAAACCCGTTTGCAGGTGGGTGATGTTGCCTGGTTTTTTGCCGAAGCGCTGCATAAGGATGCCTTGTCCGAACAGTTTTACCAAACCACGTCGGCCACCCGCACCCAGCAGGGATTTTTCGGCGAGTTTGTGCTGCCGCCGGATGCTTTGGCCGGCGATCTGGCCGATGCCTACGGGTTGGTGCTATCGGCGCATGAACGCGGTTTGAGCCTGCGCGCGCTGTTTCAGGAGCAGTTTGAAGGCATGCCGGTGGCCGGCGACCGCATCTTGGTCGGCGACTTCGAATTGACGGTCAAGGAAACCGACGATCGCGATGGCCACATCAAGTGGCTGGGCCTGAAAGTGCCCACTCGCAAGGCTGCCTGAAAGCGTTGCCGGGCAGTGGTCAAACCGGCACTTTCCCCCTACAATCCCCATCCAATGACCTGACCCGGCAATTTGGGCAGGCATCATGGCAAATGGCCGGTGTGTTGATGGCGGGTGCGTCTGCCCGGCATGACCCCGGTGTATTGGCAATATCCGATGGCCGGCCGGTGGCCGGCATCCAGTCTACTGCAAGGAGGAGTTATGGCTTACCAAAGTGTCAATCCCTACACCAATGAAGTGGTCAAAACCTTTGATCCGCACAGCGATGCCGATGTCGAGCGCACACTGGCAGCGGCGCATGCCCTGTACAAGTCCGACTGGGCGGCCCCGGACAATATGCCGGCCCGTTTGGCAACCCTGGCGCGCTTGGCCGAAGTGATGACCGAACAGAAGGAAACACTGGCCCGTACCATGAGCGTGGAAATGGGCAAGCTGATCGGCCAGGCACGCGGTGAAGTGCAGTCGTGTATCG
>JBHAET010000056.1:0-2885 GCA_041855705.1 Neisseriaceae bacterium | reverse complement strand
GCGCGCATTTTCAACGCCGCAGACGGGGATTTTTGACCAAAAATACCGCCGTTGCGTTCATTGTCAACAGACCCTAGGTGCAAACCTTACAGCTCAGAAGTGCAGTGCGGGCAGCGGGTGGCTTTGATCGAAATCTCGCTGTAGCACTTGGGACACTCTTTGGTGGTGGGATCGGCCGGGGCCGGTTGGCGCTGCAGTTTGCTGATGGCCTTGACCACCATGAAAATGGCAAAACCGACAATCACCAGGCTGATCAAGGTGTTGATGAACAGGCCAACGTTCATGGTCACCGCACCGGCAGCCTTGGCCGCTTCCAGCGTGGCGTACGGACCGGCAACCGAACCGTCTTTCAGGGTCAAAAACAGGTTGGAAAAATCCACCCCGCCAATCAACAGGCCAATCGGCGGCATGATGACATCATCAACCAATGATTTGACCATGCCGGTAAAGGCGGTACCGACCACCATACCGACGGCGAGGTCAATCACATTGCCGCGCAATAAAAAAGATTTGAAATCGTTGAGCAAACTCATGTTGGTTCCTTATGGTGTGTGTTGTGCCGCCGCTGTGACGGACGGCCGGTTAAAAAGTTCAATCGGGCTCGGCCACCGGCTGCACCAGCACCCAGGGGGCCACCACCACTGCCCACATCGGGGTGTTGTGCTGCCAAAATTGCTGCGCCTGCGCCTCGGTCACCCGCCCCAGCCGGCCTTCGCGCATCAGCAAGGCGATGGTGGTGCTGTCATCGGCGGCCATCATGTGGGCAATATTGACCAAATCCAGCTCCGGTGCCACATACACGGTGAGGCCGCGGGCAAAATGGGTTTGCAGCTCGTGCCAGCCGATACGGGCGGTTTCCAGATTCAGTTTCTGGTTGAGGGACTGCGGTTCGGTACTCATGCCTGCATCATGTCGGTTGCGGGTTCCAAAAAACGGCTTTCAGGCTGCCTGAAAGCCGTTGCCGTGGTTCAAAACAGGCTTATTGGCCAGAAGCGGCCGAGGCGCCGGATGCGGCCGCCGCCGGCTGGCTACCCCAGGCTGCCGGATATTTGTAGCCGGCAAAACGCTGTTGGGCATAAGCCTTGAATTCGTCGGAATTATAAGCCTCGGTCACGTCTTTGACCCATTGGCTGTCTTTGTCGGCCGTGCGCACCGCAGACCAGTTCACATAGGCAAAGCTCGGTTCCTGGAACAGGGTTTCGGTCAGTTTCATGCCGGAAGACATGGCGTAGTTGCCATTGACCACCGCAAAATCCACATCGGCGCGCGAACGCGGCAGCTGGGCGGCTTCCAGTTCCACAATCTTGATGTTTTTCACGTTCTCGGCAATATCGGCCTTGGAAGCAGTCAGCGGATTGATGCCGTCCTTGAGCTTCAGCCAGCCCAGTTCGTTCATCATCACCAGTGCGCGGGCAAAGTTGGACGGGTCATTCGGCGCCGAAACGGTGCTGCCGTCTTTCACCTGGTCCAGGGCGGTCAGCTTGCCCGGATACAGACCCAAAGGAGCGGTCGGCACCTGGAACACCTCGGTAATGTCCAGCTTGTGTTCGGCCTTGAAGTTGTCCAGATACGGTTTGTGCTGGAAGATGTTGATGTCAATCTCGCCTTCGGCCAGTGCCAGATTGGGGCGCACGTAATCGGTAAATTCGATCAGCTTGACGGTATAGCCTTTTTTCTCCAGCGCCGGCTTGATCTGGTCTTTGACCATATCGCCAAAATCGCCGACCGTGGTGCCGAACACGATTTCGGTTTTGGCCGGGGCGGTCGCGGCACCGGAAGCGGCCGGGGTGGCTGCCTGCTGCTGACCGCCGCAGGCGGCCAGGGCCATGGTCAGCACACCGGCAGACAAGGTTTTCAACCAAGTGGATTGTTGCAACATATCAATACTCCTGAAAAATCAAACAACTGAAAAAATCAAACAACCTTTGGACGGTATCAAGAAATCCCGCTGCCACACCCTGTGCGGCCCAAATCCGGTTTCAGCGCTTATCCAGCTTGCGGGCCAGATAATTGCCGGTACTTTGCATCAGCACCACCATCAGCACCAGCACCGCCACAATGAACACGATCACTTCGGTCTGATAACGGTAATAGCCGTAGCGGATGGCCAGATCACCCAAACCGCCACCGCCAATCATGCCGGCGGCCGCACTGTAGGACAGCAGGCCGATGGCCAAAACGGTGATGCTGGACACCATGCCGGCGCGTGCCTCGTTGAGCAGCACCCGCGCAATAATGGTTCCCAGCGGTGTGCCCATCGCGATTGCCGCTTCAATCACCCCGCGCGGCACTTCACGCAGGTTTTGCTCCACCAGCCGCGCAAAATAAAAGCTGCCGGAAACCGTCAAGATCAGCGATGCGGCCACCGGACCGATGGTGGTGCCGACAATCCAGCGGGTCAGCGGAATCAGGGCGATCATCAGAATCACAAACGGGAAGGCCCGCATCAGATTCACCAGATTGTCGGCCACCGCATTGAGCCAGCGGTTGGGCAACAGTTGCGGACTGGCGCTGACAAACAGGAAAATCCCGATCAGTGTGCCGAACAAGGCAGCCAATGTGGTGGACAATCCCACCATCAACAAGGTTTCCCACAAGGCCTGCAGGATTTCGCCACGCATGGCGGCAATATTGGCCCACGCCTGGCCCCAGCTCACATCCGCCATCTCAATCCTCCGCCACCAGTTCCTGGCCGATGGCCGACTGGGCATGGATTTGGTTGTCTTTCACCTCGATCACCTCCAGCAACCGCCCCTGGTGCAACAAAGCCGCCCGGTCGCACAACCGGCGGATCACGCTCATTTCATGGGTAACGATGACAATCGTCACCTGAAAACGCTGGTTGATGTCGAGCAGACATTCGAGCACGCTGCGGGTGGTGGCCG
>JBHAET010000055.1:0-3589 GCA_041855705.1 Neisseriaceae bacterium | reverse complement strand
CGGCTTCGTTCAGGACGACGCCCACATCTTCTGCACCGAAGAGCAGATTACCCAGGAAGCCAAAGCCTTTAACGAACTGGTGATGAAAGTGTACAAACAGTTCGGCTTCGACAACGTATCGGTCAAACTTTCCCTGCGCCCCGAAAAACGCGCCGGTGCCGACGAAACCTGGGACAAAGCCGAACAAGGCCTGCGCGACGCCCTCACCGCCTGCGGCATCGAATGGCAGGAGCTGCCCGGCGAAGGCGCGTTTTACGGCCCCAAAGTCGAATACCACATCAAAGACGCCATCGGCCGTTCGTGGCAATGCGGCACCATCCAGCTCGATTTCGTGCTGCCCGAACGCCTCGGCGCCGAATACGTGACCGAAGACAACGGCCGCGCGCGCCCCGTGATGCTGCACCGCGCCATTTTGGGCTCGATGGAACGCTTTATCGGCATTCTCATCGAAAACCACGCCGGCTCCTTCCCCTTGTGGCTCGCTCCGGTACAAATGGTGGTGATGAACATCACCGAAAAACAGGCCGACTACTGCCGCGAAGTGGTGACACGGCTCAAGGCCGCCGGCCTGCGCGCCGAACTGGATCTGCGCAATGAAAAAATCGGCTACAAAATCCGCGACAACAGCCAATACCGCTACCCCTACCAAATCGTGGTGGGCGACAAGGAAAAGGAAAACGGCCATGTTGCGGTGCGCCGGCGCGGCGGCGAGGATTTGGGCAGCATGCCGGTTGATGAATTCATCGCCCTGATGCAGCAGGAACTGGCCCTGACATTTGCCTGAAGCACTTGGCATCCAAAGGTTTTCAGGCAGCCCAAGTCCGTGGCCGGGCAACAGACCTCAGGCAATCACGGCCGGGCGGCACAACCTGCCCGAAATCACCGCCGTGTTGCATGAAACACGGCACATGCGCCGCCGGTGGCCGGCAAGCGGCCGAAAAAGCCGACAGCCCCTTTCGGCGGCACCGGATTTGGCGGTACAATACGCCGTTTGCAGGCGGCCTGCTTTGGCCGGCAGCCTTGCCCTAATGATTAACCTGAACAGGAGACAGCGTCATCGCTCAAGAACGTGAAGCACGCATCAACGGTGAAATCACCGCCAAAGAAGTGCGTTTAATCAGTCCCACCGGGGAACAACTCGGTGTCGTGTCCATTCGTGAAGCCATGAGCCTGGCCGAAGAGCAGGATGTGGATCTGGTGGAGATTTCCCCCACCGCCAAACCGCCGGTGTGCAAGCTGATGGACTACGGCAAGTACAAATACGAGCAGTCGAAAAAACGCGACGAAGCCAAGAAAAAACAGAAGCAGGTGCAGATCAAGGAAATCAAATTCCGTCCCGGCACCGATGATGGCGACTACAACATCAAAATGCGCAACATCCGCCGCTTCCTCGAAGACGGCGACAAAGTCAAAGTCACCCTGCGTTTCCGCGGTCGTGAAATGGCCCATCAGGAACTGGGTGCCCAGCTGCTCAAACGGGTGGAAGCCGATTTGGCCGAAGAAGGCACGGTGGAGCAATTCCCGAAAATGGAAGGCCGCCAGATGGTGATGATGGTGGCCCCGAAAAAGAAATAAACCGCCCCCGGATGTTTCAGGCAGCCTGTACCCGGCCAAGGTACAGGCTGTTGGTATTTGCCCGACACCGCATCGCACCGTTGGATTTGCCCGCGCTGCATAACGGTGGCTGAAGCCACATTTTGAGCCTACGTCACGATACCCGATCCGACTTGAGGAGACCTTTGCAAAACCCCCATCTGCGGCGCATTTGTGCGTTGTGCGCTGCTCGCTCGTTTGCCTAACTCTATGTTATGTCTGCACTCGCAGCGTGGTCTGCGCCTTGAGCTGCATCCACATCTGGCGGTTTTGCAAAGGTCTCTTAAGGTCTTTGGCGAGTCTCAATCCGCGCCGCTTGCGGACACCAAAAAGCCGCTGCCAAAGAGCAGCGGCTTTTTTGCCCGTACACGCACACTTATTGTTGCAATTCCTTGGCCAGATACAGCCAAGTTTCAATCACGGTATCCGGGTTGAGGGAAATGGTTTCGATGCCCTCTTCCACCAGCCATTTGGCAAAATCGGGATGATCCGACGGGCCCTGGCCGCAGATGCCGACATATTTGTTCAGTTTACGGCAAGCCTGGATCGCCAAGTGCAACATCACCTTCACCGCCGGGTCGCGCTCGTCAAACGTACCGGCAATCGGGCCGCCGCTGTCGCGGTCCACGCCCAGGGTCAGCTGGGTCATGTCGTTGGAACCGATGGAGAAACCGTCAAAATACTTGAGGAATTCCTCAGCCAACAAGGCATTGGTCGGCAATTCGCACATCATGATCAGACGCAGGCCGTTTTGGCCGCGCTCCAGACCGTTTTCCTTCAAGGCCTTGACCACGGCTTCCGCCTCGCGCAAGGTACGCACAAACGGAATCATGATTTCGACATTG
The DNA here is from genome assembly GCA_041855705.1 of Neisseriaceae bacterium. Classification (GTDB taxonomy): domain Bacteria; phylum Pseudomonadota; class Gammaproteobacteria; order Burkholderiales; family Neisseriaceae; genus JALJZY01. The sequence goes on along the minus strand of JBHAET010000055.1, from coordinate 1,151 downwards.
GTCAGCCCCATGTCGTCGCGTACCCGCTTCAGGGCACGGCATTCCAGGGCAAAGCACTCCTTGAAGTCATCCGACACATAACGCGCCGCACCGCGGAAGCCGAGCATCGGGTTTTCTTCATGCGGCTCGTACAGATTGCCGCCAATCAGGTTGGCATATTCATTGGATTTGAAATCCGACATGCGGACAATGACTTTTTTCGGATACACCGAAGCGGCCAGTGTGGCCACGCCTTCGGCAATTTTGTCCACATAAAAGTCCACCGGCGAGGCATAACCGGCAATCCGGTTGCCGATCAGCTGCTGCAATTCGCTGTCCTGACGGTCAAATTCGAGCAGGGCCTTGGGGTGAATGCCGATCTGGCGGTTGATGATGAACTCCATGCGCGCCAGGCCAATGCCTTCGTTGGGCAGGCCGGAGAAAGAAAAGGCCAACTCCGGGTTGCCCACGTTCATCATGATTTTGGCCGGTGCATCGGGCATATTGTCCAATGCCAGATCCATCACCTCCACCTTGAGCAGGCCATCGTAAATGCGGCCGGTGTCGCCCTCGGCACACGAAACGGTCACTTCCTGGCCGTCTTGCAGCACTTCGGTGGCATTGCCACAGCCCACCACCGCCGGAATGCCCAGTTCGCGGGCGATGATCGCGGCATGGCAGGTACGGCCACCGCGATTGGTGACAATGGCCGCCGCCCGTTTCATCACCGGTTCCCAATCCGGGTCGGTCATGTCGGTCACCAGCACGTCGCCTTCCTGCACCACATCCATTTCGGCAGCGCTCTGAATCAGGCGCACCTTGCCCTGGCCCACTTTCTGACCGATGGCACGGCCTTCGGCCAGTACCGCCGATTTCTGCTCAATACGGTAACGGCGCAGGGTTTTGCTGCGGTCTTCCTGGGATTTCACGGTTTCCGGACGCGCCTGCAGAATGTAGAGTTTGCCGTCCACACCGTCGCGGCCCCATTCGATGTCCATCGGCCGGCCGTAATGCTCTTCAATGATCAGGGCATAGCGGGCCAGTTCGGTGATTTCTTCATTGCTGATCGAAAACTGCTTGCGCTCGGCTTCGTCCACGTCCACAGTTTGCACCGATTTGCCGGCTTCGGCGGTGTCGGTAAACACCATTTTGATCAGTTTGGAACCCATGGT
>JBHAET010000054.1:0-11261 GCA_041855705.1 Neisseriaceae bacterium | reverse complement strand
GTGACAATGGCGATGGTGTAGTCTTTTTTCAGCTCGGTCACCAGTTCTTCAATGTGGGCGGTGGAAATCGGGTCCAGCGCCGAGGTCGGCTCGTCCAGCAGCACCACATCGGGCTTGGCGGCCACCGCGCGGGCAATGCACAGGCGCTGCTGTTGGCCGCCGGAGAGCGAGTTGCCCGACTGTTTGAGCTTGTCTTTCACTTCGTTCCACAGCGCGGCTTTTTTCAGCGCCCATTCCACCCGGTCATCCAGTTCGCTGCGGCTCAAGCTTTCGTACAGTTTGACGCCGAAGGTCACGTTGTCGTAAATCGACATCGGAAACGGGGTCGGTTTCTGGAACACCATGCCCACCTTGGCGCGCAGCAAATTCACATCCACGCCCTTGTCCAGAATGTTGTTGCCGTCGAGCAGCAATTCGCCTTCGGCCTTCATGCCCGGATACAGGTCGTACATGCGGTTGAAGGTGCGCAGCAGGGTGGATTTGCCGCAGCCGGAAGGGCCGATGAAGGCGGTGACCTGGTTGGTGGCAATGTCCAGATTAATGTTTTTCAGGGCGTGGAAGCTGCCGTAGTAAAAATTGAAATTGCGCACGGCAATTTTCGGGGTGCTGGTTTGCGGATTCATGGTGGTGTGTGCTTTCTCGTTTACGAATGTTTGTTGCCCAGATAGCGGGCCAGAATATTGGCGGTGAGCACGGTCAGGGCAATCAGCAGGGCGGCCGCCCAGGCCAGTTCGTGCCAGTCGGCATACGGACTCATCGCAAACTGGTAGATGACATTGGGCAGGTTGGCCATCGGCTGGTCCATGTCGGTGCTGAAGAACTGGTTGTTCAGTGCGGTGAACAGCAGCGGTGCGGTTTCGCCGGAAATGCGGGCAAAGGCCAGCAGCACGCCGGTGAGCACGCCGGTTTTGGCGGCGCGCAGGGTTACCATGGTCACCAGTTTCCATTTCGGCGTGCCCAGGGCAAAGGCGGCTTCGCGCAGGCTGTTGGGCACCAGGCGCAGCATGTTTTCGGTGGTGCGCACCACCACCGGAATCACCAGCAGCGACAAGGCCAGCGAGCCGGCCCAGCCGGAGAAATGACCGCGGCTGACCACAAAGATTTCGTAAATGAAGAGGCCAATTACAATCGAGGGGGCCGAGAGCAGGATGTCGTTCATGAAGCGGGTGGCCGGTGCCAGCCAGCCGCGCTGGCCGAATTCGGCCAGATAAATGCCGCACAGAATGCCGATCGGGGTGCCGACCAAGAGGCCGAACAGGGTGATCAGCAGGCTGCCGACAATCGCATTGCGCAAACCGCCGGCCACGCCGGGCGGCGGTGTGTCCATGGTGAAGATGGTGGCGGCCAGACCGCTGAAACCTTCGCCAAACAGGGTGACGAAAATCCAGCCCAGCCAGAACAGGCCAAAAGCCATGGTCATCAGCGACATCAGCAGGTTGAAGCGGTTGATCAGGCGTCGGCGCCGGTAAAGTGAGGTGTTCATAACAGGTTTTCCTTATCGGTATGGCGCCGGCTTAGTGGCTGCGGCCTTCGTTGCGCTGCATGCGCAACAGCATCAGCTTGGAAATCACCAACACCACAAAGGTGATCAGGAACAGCAGCAAGCCCAGGTAGAGCAGTGAAGACAGGTGCAGGGTGTCCACCGCTTCGGCAAATTCGTTGGCCAGTGCCGAGGTGATCGATACCCCGGAGTTGTAGAGGCTGGCCGAAATATTGAAGGTGTTGCCAATCACAAAGGTCACGGCCATGGTTTCGCCCAGGGCGCGGCCCAGACCGAGGATGATGCCGCCCACCACGCCGGCCTTGGTGTAGGGCAGTACCACATGGCGTACCACTTCCCAGGTGGTGGCGCCCAGGCCGTAGGCGGATTCCTTGAGCATGGGCGGGGTGATTTCAAACACGTCGCGCATCACCGAGGCGATGAACGGGATGATCATGATGGCCAGAATCAGGGCGGCGGTGAACAGGCCGATGCCCATCGGCGCACCCTGGAACAGGCGGCCGATGACCGGCACCGGACCCAGGTATTCAATCAGGGTAGGTTGGATGTATTCGCCAAAAAACGGGGCAAACACGAACAGGCCCCACATGCCGTAAATAATCGACGGAATGCCGGCCAGAAGTTCGATGGCAATCCCCAGCGGACGCTTGAGCCACACCGGGCTTAATTCGGTGAGAAAGAGCGCAATGCCGAAACTCACCGGTACCGCCACCAGCAAGGCAATGGCCGAGGTGACCAGCGTGCCGTAAATCGGGGCCAGGGCGCCGTAGTCGCCGGCCACCGGGTCCCAGTTGGCGTTGGTCAGAAAACCGAGGCCGAACTGGCGCATGCTGGGCAATGCACCGATCACCAGCGAGAGCATGATGCCGGCCAGGCTGGCCAGCACCAGAAAGGCAAACAGCTTGGTGGTGCCGACAAACAGCCAGTCCAGTCGCCGCTGTTTGGCCAGTTTTTGATGTAAATCACTCATGATGATGTCTTTGTGAGGTAAAGGCAGGTGTTTTCAGGCAGCCTTGAATGGCCGCACAGCAGGGCATCAAGGCTGCCTGAAAACAGCGCAGGGCACGATGCGAGGCGTGCCCTGATGATGGCATCAATAAACCGGCTGGCCTTGGGCATCAACCACCTGTTTCCACTCGGTGCGGATCAGGTCTTTGACATTGGCCGGCAGCGGGACGTAATCCAGATCGGCCGCCGCTTTGTCGCCTTCTTTGAAGGCCCAGTCAAAGAAAGAGAGCACGGCTTTGGCCTTGGCCGCGTCGTCTGCCTGTTTGTGCACCAGAATGAAGGTGGCAGCGGCAATCGGCCATGCCTGATCGTTGCCCTGATTGGTCAGAATTAGCTGGAAGCCCGGTGCATTGGCCCAGTCGGCATCGGCAGCGGCGGCAAAGCTGGCCTGTGACGGCTGGACAAAATTACCGTCCTTGTTTTGCAGCGACACATGAGCCATCTTGTTTTGTTTGGCATAGGCGTATTCCACATAGCCGATGGCGTTTTTCACCCGGCCGACATAAGTGGCCACCCCTTCATTGCCCTTGCCGGCGGCACCGGTGGCCGAGGTCGGCCATTTCACCGAATTGGCGGCCCCCACGGTTTCTTTCCACTTGGCGGATACCTGGCTCAGATAGGTCACAAAGTTGAAGGTGGTGCCCGAGCCGTCGGAACGGAACACGGTGGTGATGTTGGCATCCGGCAGATTGAGGCCGGGATTGAGGGCGGTAATCGCCGGGTCGTTCCATTTGGTGATGGTGCCCAGATAAATATTGGCCAATACTTCGCCGTTGAGCTTGAGCTGGCCCGGTTCAATGCCGTCGATGTTGACCACCGGCACCACGCCGCCGACCACGGTCGGAAACTGGATCAGGCCCTGTTTGTCGAGCTCTTCTTTCGACAGCGGCGCATCGGTGGCGCCGAAATTCACGGTTTTGGCGGTAATCTGTTTGACCCCGCCGGAAGAGCCGATGGACTGGTAATTGACTTTGGCCTGGGTGGCGCCTTGGTAGGCATTGGCCCATTGGGCGTACACCGGCTGCGGAAACGATGCGCCGGCGCCGGTAATGTCGCTGCCGCCGCCGGCAGCCGGTGCCGAGGCCTGGCCGGACGGTGCCGGCTGGTTGGAACAGGCCGCCAGTGCCAAGGCAGCGGCAATCCAGGCATAAGAAAGACGAGTACGCATATTGCTCTCCATAAATAAAAATAGTGCAGTCAAAATGGGTTGGATGAATTGAAGCGGAAACGCCGCACAGTGTATGGACTGAATATTGCAACAATGTGACAGTCGGCAGCGTGCCGCCCAAAGCGACGTTTTTCCGGTACAATTCGCCGCGCAAAACCAACAGGTGGGGTGTGGTTGCCGGCAAACCGGTGCCGGTGCCCGAAGGCATGCCGTGCCTTGGCTTCGGCGGCTGAGATCGGCAAATCCCACCATCCATTCAATACCCATGCCGTGATGACGGCGCAGGGCGGGGAGGCAGAACACCATGTGGCAACAACAATGGATTTTAGGCAATTGGAAAATGAACGGCCGCTTGGCCGCCTGTCATGAATTTGCCCGGGCGCTGAGCCAGGAGCCGCTGCCTGAAAACGTTTGTGCCGGCATCGCCGCACCCATCCCTTATGCAGCCGCCCTCGGTCAGGCCGTGGGCACCCGTTTGCTCGCCGGTGCGCAAGACGTCAGCCGTTTTGCCGCCGACGGCGCCTACACCGGCGAAACCTCTGCCGCCATGCTGGCGGATATCGGCATGGATTTCGTCCTGGTCGGCCATTCCGAACGCCGCCAGTATTTCGGCGAAGACCAAGCCGTACTGTCGGCCAAAATCGACCACAGCGCCGCGGCCGGCCTGATTCCGGTGTTGTGCGTGGGCGAATCGTTGGCCGAGCGCGAAGCCGGTCGCGAACAAAGCATCGTCGCCGGCCAACTGGCGATTTTGCAAGGCAAAGCGCTCCGGCAGATTGCCGTGGCTTACGAGCCGGTGTGGGCCATCGGCACCGGTGCGGTGGCCACGACAGAACAGATTGCCGACATGCATGCGTTTATTTACCGGCAAATCTTGTCATTGTGTGGCGAGGATGTTAAAATCCGCGTCCTTTACGGCGGCAGTGTCAAAGTCGACAACGCCGCCGCCATTCTCGCCTTGCCGCAAGTGGACGGCGCATTGGTGGGTGGTGCATCGTTACAGGCAGCCTCGTTTGCTGCCATTATTCATGCGGCCGCCAGCGTTTGCCCCCAAGGCGGCAACTGAAGAAGATTTCATGGAAGCCTTTAAAACCCTTATCTGGATTGTCAACGGTTTTGCCGCATTGGCCGTGATCCTGCTGGTGTTGATGCAGCAGGGCAAAGGTGCCGATGCCGGGGCCGCATTCGGTTCCGGCAGCGCCCAGGGCGTGTTCGGCGCCGCCGGCAATGCCAACTTTTTGAGCCGCAGCACGGCGTTGGCCGCTGCCGTATTTTTTGCCACCGCCTTGGCACTGGGTTACATCTCCACCCACCACAGCCAAAGCGGGCTGGATTTCAGCACGGTCCAGCAAAATGCACCGGTAACCGCCAGTGCCCCGGCACCGGCGGCCGCCTCTCAGGCGCAACCGGTGATTCCGGAATAAGCCGGGCACAAGCCGCAATCTTTACAAGCCGACATGGTGGAATTGGTAGACACGCTATCTTGAGGGGGTAGTGACCGCAGGTCGTGCGAGTTCAAGTCTCGCTGTCGGCACCAACAGACAAAAACAGCCCAGATTTTCGGGCTGTTTTTTTACATCTAACGCCATGCAACGGCATCAATCAACCAGAAGAATTTAAACGGCTTTATTGCGCTTGGCCGCCTGCCGGTTTACTGTTGCGCAGTCTAATCCAACCCAATGCGGCCTAATTGAATAAACCAAAATTTGGGGGTATATTTGGGGGTACCCTGAAAATACCCCCGAAAAATACCCCCAGAATGCCGCTAAATGACCGCCAGATAAGGAATGCCAAGCCTGCCGACAAGCCCTACAAACTGGCTGACGGCGGCGGCCTGTATCTGCAAGTTACCCCGGCAGGGGGCAAGCTGTGGCGGTTGAAGTACCGCATAGACGGGAAAGAAAAGCTGTTGGCCATCGGTGCCTATCCCGCCGTTTCCCTTGTGGAAGCGCGGCAGGCCGCCGATAACGCCCGCGTGATGCTGGCACAGGGGGCAGACCCCAGCGCCGCCAAGCAGCAGGCCAAGGCAGAGCGGCAAGCGGCCATGATGCGAACGTTTGGCCATTTAGCAGCACAATGGCACGCGGCCAATGCACACCGCTGGAAGCCGAACCATGCCGCCCGCATCATGGACGGCCTGCAAAAAGACGCGCTGCCCTATCTGGGAAACCGCCCGATTGATGATATTGCCGTTGCTGATGTGAAGGCGGTTATTGAACGTATCGCCGTCCGTGGTGCGGCGGTGACCGCCGAAAAGGTGCGGCAGTGGATAGGTGCGGTTTACGGGTATGCGGCCATGCTTGAGCTGACAGACCGCAACCCAGCCGCCCCGTTGCGGGGTTATCTGGCCAAACCGGAAACGCGCCACATGCCCGCTTTGCCTGCAAGCGAAATCACCGAGTTTTACCGCCGCCTGCTGCTGGCCGATATAGATCACAAAAACCATATTGCCATGCTGCTGCTGATGCTGGTGTTTGTGCGCAGCGGTGAATTGCGCGGGGCGGAATGGGCAGAGATAGACCGGCAAGCGAAGCTGTGGACGATACCCGCAGGGCGCATGAAGATGAAGCGCAGCCACACCGTACCGCTGGCCGATTGGCCGCTGGCACTGCTGGACGAACTGCACGAGCTGACCGGCAGCGGGCGCTACCTGTTTCCGAGCCGTACAGCCACACAGGGGTTTATCAGCGACGCCACACTGACCCGCATCATGGAGCGCATGGGCTACAAGGGCAGGGCAACGCCGCACGGTTTCCGCAGTCTGGCCAGCAGCATACTGAACGAACAGGGCTTTAACCCCGATGCCATCGAACGGCAGCTAGCCCATGTGGAAAGCAACCAGATACGGGCAGCCTACAACCGCGCCGACTACATGGAAGAGCGGCGGGCAATGATGCAATGGTATGCCGACTATTTGCGGCGGCACTACAAAGCCGCCAAGGCCATGCTGTAGGGCTGCCTGAAAACCTGCTTACATGGGGTTGATTTTGCAATCCGCCGGTTAAGCAGGCAAACCGTTACAACCACACCTAGCCCGCGATTAGCTACCAAGGGCGAAAACAGGGCAACCCTGGCCTTGCCGGTGTGGTTTCTGATTCGAACAGGGCAACACCTAGGGAGTGTTTGCAATGGCAAATATTCAACCTTTGCGCTTGGTTGATTTGGACGATTTGAGCGATTGGCGTTTTGTCCCCATCCTGACCATTGAGCAGGCTGCCTTGCTTTGGGCGGGTATTAACCCCGCTTTTTATAACTTTAGAGACTCCCATCTCTTTCATCCGACACAAGCCAGCCGTGCCTTTATCGCCCGTCAAGCGTTTTTGGGCGGAATCATGGTGAAAACGCTTACCGTGCATGAACTGCATTTTTTCAATTGGAGGGGCGAAACATACAGAGCTGACGCGAGCGTTGAAAATTTCACGTTTGAGGACGTCGACATTCAAAGAACTACGGTCATGGCGCAAGTATTAATCGCATGGGCAAAACGGCAAGATTGCACCAGTCTGAGAGAGGATTTAAGAAAACAGGAGCAGGCGGAAAAAGAGCGCCAGAGCAGAAAAGAATTTGACGATTTTGTTGAAGCCCAAAGCAAGCAGGTGCTGCAAATCGAGTACCGCCCATTAGAGCCCAAATATACGACCCCAGAATTTACCGTTGCGTGCGAGATCGTGGCGGAAATTTGGAACAAGCAGGAAGCGGGGGTCAAACCCCCCAAGGCATTAGAAATACAGGAGCTTATCGGACAGAAATTGGAGAAGCTGACAGGGGGCAAACCCAAACCTGCCGCAATTGCCCGTATTGACAGCCTAACCCGCCCGCTATTGTTTAAAAACCAACAGAAAAGCGCCGAATAGTTAAACCATCAAATCTTTATCCGGCCTTCATTTCAGAACGGTTAAACCCTGATTCGACACCAGCGGTTTAGCCGTTTTTCATTTGCCCAAACCCGCCGGCCCTATTGCAAGATTTGCCTACCGTGTACAACCGCATGAAAGGCAATCACATGAATACCAATCAAGCAAACCGTTTCATCCGTGCCAAGGAAGGTGCCGCCCGTTTCGGGGTGTCAATCGGCACATGGTGGAACTGGAACAATCCCAAGAGCCGCCACTACCGGCCAGACTTTCCCAAGCCCGTCAAAATCGCCGCCAATGCCACCGGCTGGCTGGAAAGCGAAGTAAACGCCTATATCGAGCAACTGGCGGCAAGCCGCGAGCATTGAAAGGGGGAAGGCATGGACAACAAAAAAGCCGCCTTTTCAGGCAGCCTTGCGCAGGGAACGCAGGGCCATTCTAGCACGCCGCCGCTACCGGCCAACAGCCAATGCCGCATGATTCTGGATCTGTTGCAGGCACATGGCGGCATCACCAATTACGAACTACACCGGCGGGGCATCAACGCCGCCCCGGCACGCATCAAGGAACTGCGCGACAGCGGCCACCCGATTGCCGACCGTTGGGAAACCATGATTAACCAGTTTGGCCGCGAAGTGCGCTTCAAGGTGTATTACTTGGCTGGCATGAAAGGAGCAGGGCAATGAGCGACAAAGAGGACATGCAAACCCGCATTTGCAGGCAGTTACTGAACGGCAGAAGCATCACGGCCATTTGCCGCCAGCCTGATATGCCAGACCCGTTTTCAGTCATCCGATTGATTGCGACGGACGGTTTCAGAAAGCAATACCTGCAAATGCGTGCCGAGCGAATCAAAGAGATAAAGCGCCAGTTAAGGCAGGCAGGATTTAACCAAGGGAAAGATATTAAGAAAAATTAAGGTTGCCGCTGTGTTTTTCGGCTTTGACCGCGTGCAGCATTTCAAGTTTTTTAAGGTAGCGGCATAACAACCCCATCCAACCGCATCAACCTGAAGAGCGCAGCAAAACCATTGACACCGGCAGATTGAGCGCCTATATTGGCGGCTCTCTCTCAATGCAAATACCCGAAAACGGCACGGGTAAAACGCCGTTTTTTATCGCCTGCCTTTTTCAGGTAGCCGGAATTTCAGGAGCAATACGCGCGCACGCGCGCGAGAAATCCGGCTATCTATCAAGCTATGGCGGTGTCGGCAAGCAGCAATGCCCCGGCTGGTTTTATTTGCACCAGAGAGAGCACCGCCCCCTAATGGGTTTCTCAATCTCTCACGAAAGCAAATATCATGGCTACATCAATTCACACCGCGCAACACGCGCAACCCATCACCCTGCACGCCAACCGTTACAGCGGCCTTGGAAATCTGATTGCCAATCTGGCCATGCTGGCCGACAGCCAGTTTTCACGCCTGAACGCCGAACAACTGCACCGCCTTGCCGGGGATTGCAGTACCGCCATCAGTTCCCTTGCCATGCTGCAAAGCAGCCTGACCAGCGCCACCAACGAAGCGGGCGACGAAGTACGGCTTGCCTTGGCTTGGCCGATTGCCGACAGCGCCGCCACCACCGCCGAAGTCATGGCCGAGCTGCACCACTTGTCCGCCGATTTGCAGTATCTGGCCAACGAAGCGGAAAAGCGCACCAACACCCGATAACCCCCGTTCCCCTGCCTTGCTGGTGTCGTTTCAGACCCCGGCAGGGCATATGCCGCCCGCCGTTTCCGGCATGGTTTGCATGGGTGAATGGCCGCTTTGAAACATAACCCCATGCAAGCCCTCTGCCGCCGGAATATCTGCCGGGCAGAAAGGCGAACCATGAACAATCAATCCAACCTTCCCCGCCGCCTGTTTTCGACCGCCGCCGCCGCCGTGCTGTTGCTGGTGTTGTACTGCTGTACCCCGGCACCGGCGGCAGAGCCTGCCGACTGGACGGCAAACCCCACCGCTGGCGTGGTGTATGAGCCACTACCCGAAGAAAGCGGGGCTGGCCATGAATAAACCCGCCCTGACCGACATCAAGGCCGCCGCCCTTGGCCGCTGGCCTGAAATCCATGCCGCCCTTGGCATCCCGGAACGCTACCTGAAAACACACCAGCACCAGCCATGCCCGTATTGCGGCGGGCGCGACCGCTACCGCTACACCAACCACAAACAGGGCGGCGGCTTCATTTGCAACCAATGCACCCCGGAAGGCGGCAGCGGCTTTGATTTGCTGATGCTGGTATTTGGTTACAGCTTCGCCGAAGCGGTGCAGGTAGTGGCCGGAGCGTTGGGCATGAATACCGGTGCACAGCCCGAAAAAAGGCCAATCGCCGTAAATGCGCCTAAAACGCCGCCAGATTGCCATCAAGACCATTTGGCTACCCTGGTAGCACTACGGTAAGAAACCGCCCAAATAACGCAAGTTGACGCAACTGCGGCCTATTTGCAGGGCAGGGGCTTGGATTGGCAGGCCATCGAGCAGGGTTTGCAGCATTTGCAGCAACACCCCGCCTTGCCCTATTGGGTGCAGGCAGGGGGCAAGCCGCATTGCATCGGCTGCTTTCCGGCCATGGTGGCCGCCATACGCAACCTTTCCGGCGAACTTATGGGGCTGCATTGCACTTGGCTGCAAGCCGCCTATGCCAAGCCTGCCGGTGAAGACGGTTTACACCTTCCCACCATCGGTAAATTGAACATGCGTCACCCGGTCACCGGCGAGCCGCTGGCCGCCAAGAAAATGCGCAGCCGCTATACCGGTGCCATTGGTGGTGCCGCCGTGCAACTGTACCCGTGCGCCGAAGTGCTGGCGGTGGCCGAAGGCATCGAAACCGCCCTTGCGGTGCGGGAAGTGTACGGCCTGCCGGTATGGGCTTGCTTGAGTGCGGGCGGCATGAAAGCCCTGCACCTGCCGCCTACTTTGCGCGAGCTGCTGATTTTTGCCGACAACGACCATGCCGGACTAAGCGCCGCAGAAGCACTTGCCCGCCGCGCCAAACTGGCCGGATTGACGGTAAAGCTGTGGCATAGCCATACCCCGGGCAATGACGTACTGGACGAACTGAACGACATTAAAGCGGGCAGATACCGCGATTGAGAGACAAGCCATGAAAGAGCCAAACACCAGCACCGGCCAAGGCCGCAAACTGAAACTGATTAATGCCTTTGCCGGTAGCGGCAGCATCACCGATTACGAACTGAAACCCCGCTTTGAAGTGAACGGCGGCGGGGTGTACTTCATCGACATCAAGCACGATGCAGACGGGCAGGCGCAAGAGAAGGCCCCGCTGTGGCTGTGCGACAAAATCGAGCTGATCGGCAAGGGGCAGGACGAGAGCGGGCAGCAATACCGCATCATGCGCTACCGTAACGAACTGACCGGCCAACACGAAACCACCGTTTACCCCTTGGCCGAAGTGGGCACACAGGCAGGCATACAGCGATTGCGCGGCATGGGGCTGGCCGTTGGTCAAAAGCGCCTGCAAACCGACGCCTTGGCCATGTACCTGCAAAAAGACGGCAGCAAGGAAGGCTGGCATATCAGCGGCAAGGCAGGCTGGCATGCAGGCAGCTACATCCTGCCCAGCGGCGAAGTCATCACCGCCACCGGCCACCGGCAGCGCGTGATTTACCACGGTGACAAGAGCCAGGCCGCCGCCTATCAGCCTTCAGGCAGCCTTGAAGCATGGCAGCGCGACATTGCCGCCCATGCCGCCGGAAACAGCCGCCTGTGTCTGG
>JBHAET010000053.1:0-3836 GCA_041855705.1 Neisseriaceae bacterium | reverse complement strand
GAATTGCCGCTCGAATGCCGGAATCGTTGCCTCGCCATGCAAGCCATAATAGGCGGCCAGCACCGAGCCGCCCGAAATACCGTAAACCACATCCACTTCGTTGAGCAGACGGGTGCGCTTGCCGCCCAGATACACCTGTTGCTGTTGCAAGGCTTCCAGTACCCCGTAGCCAAATGCCGCCGCACGGGTGCCGCCGCCGGAAAACATCAGCACCACCAGCGTGTCGTCGCCGTTGTGACGCTGTTTGGCGGCAATCGCGGTTTCCAGACGGTAACCGCTGCTGGGATCGGCCTTGGCCAGCGTTCGTATGGGCTGGTATTGCAAGGCGGAACAGGCGGTCAGTATCGGCAGCAACAGGCAGTACAGCAGTTGGCGGCGGCGGGCGAACAAGGTGCTCATAAACAACCAGGGCATGCAAAAAATGAATGAAGCATATCGAAAAGGCTGCCTGAAAACAACTGCTTTCAGGCAGCCTGGGCCCAGGCTTCTACCGCATCGACGAACAGCGCGGCCACATCGGTTCCGGTTTGCTGCATGATTTCCTGAAAACCGGTGGGACTGGTGACGTTCACTTCGGTCAGATAATTACCAATGATGTCGAGGCCGGCCAGCAAAATGCCGCGGCGCACCAATTCCAGGGCCAAGGTTTCGGCAATTTCGCGGTCGCGGGCAGTTAATGGACGGGCCACCCCTTTGCCGCCGGCCGCCAGATTGCCACGGGTTTCACCCTGCTGCGGAATGCGGGCCAAGGCATACGGCACCACTTGGCCGCCAATCACCAACACCCGCTTGTCGCCATCGACAATTTCCGGGATGTAGCGCTGGGCCATGATGGTGCGGGTGTCCAGCTGCATCAGGGTTTCCAGAATGCTGCCGATATTCGGGTCGTCACGGCGCAAGCGGAAAATGCCCATGCCCCCCATGCCGTCCAGCGGTTTGACGATGATGTCGCCCTGTTCGGCCAGAAAATCGCGCACCTGCGCGGCCCGGGTACCGACCCAGGTGGGCACGGTGAAGTCGGCAAACGACAAAATGGCCAGTTTTTCATTGAAATCGCGCATCGCCTGACCGCGATTGAACACCTTGGCACCTTGGGCGGCGGCCAAATCCAGCAAATGGGTGGCATACAGGTATTGCAAATCAAACGGCGGATCGCTGCGCATGATCACCGCATCAAAGTCTGCCAGTGCACGCGGCTGTGGCCCATCCTGATAGGCAAACCAGGCCGCGCCCTGCTCTGCGCCCTGAAAAACAAATGCCGTGGCCGCGGCCCGCACCTGACCGCCACTGACCGACAAATCGCCGCTCAAGGCATGAAACAGGCGGTGACCACGGCGGGCGGCCTCACGCATCATCACATAGGTGGTGTCTTTGTAGGTTTTGAAGCTGGCCAAAGGGTCGGCAATAAACAAAAGATCCATGTCTGCTCCTTAAGCCAGGGAACGGATGCCGACTGCGTCGCGCACCTGCGCCAGCAGCAGGCGTGCCTGGGCACGGGCCTTGGCGGCACCGGCCTGCAAAATGTCTTCGATTTGCCGGGGATCGGCCATCAGTGCCTGATAGCGCTCGGTGCTGTCGCCAATTTCGGCCTGGATTTTGGCCGCCAGCAATTTTTTCGCTTCACCCCACGCCAGGCCCTCGGCCAGCATGCGGGCAAAATCGGTGGTTTCTTCGGCGCTGGCAAAGGCTTTGTAGATGTCGAACAAGGGACTTTCGTCCGGGGTTTTCGGTTCGCCCGGTTCTTTGAGGTTGGTGACGATTTTGTTGACCGACTTTTGCCGCTGTTTGTCGGTTTCAAACAGGGCAATGGTGTTGCCGTAGCTTTTGCTCATCTTGCGGCCATCAAGCCCCACCAGGGTTTCCACCTGTTCGTCAACCACGGCTTCAGGCAGCGTGAACAGTTTTTTGAAACGGTGGTTGAAGCGGCCGGCGATGTCGCGGGTCATTTCCACATGCTGGATCTGGTCGCGGCCCACCGGCACGCGATGGGCATTGAACATCAAAATGTCGGCGCTCATCAGAATCGGATAGCTATACAGCCCCATTTCGATCTGATGATCCAGATCCTCCTGTCCTTTGTCCTGGTTTTCCTGCACCGCCGCCTTGTAGGCGTGGGCACGGTTCATCAGGCCTTTGGCGGTGATGCAGGTCAGAATCCAGTTCAGTTCCAGAATTTCCGGGATGTCGCTTTGGCGGTAAAAAGTGGTGCGCTCCGGGTCCAGGCCGCAGGCCAGCCAGGTGGCCGCCACCGCACGGGTGGATTCGTGGATGCGCGCCGGTTCGTGGCATTTGATGAGGCCGTGGTAGTCGGCCAGAAAGAAAAAGCTTTCGGTGTTCGGCGCCTGGCTGGCGAGAATGGCCGGCCGGATGGCACCGACATAATTGCCCAAATGGGGAATGCCGGTGGTGGTGACACCGGTGAGCACACGTTGTTGCATGAATTATCCTTCAATGGTGAATCATTATGGGGTTTGCGGTTTATCGTCACCCCGCTACGGAGGGCAGCCGTGTGTGAAGCGGCCAATACTCTGCGCTAAACCGATCACCGCGTTTGTCTGGATGAATGCGGGTTAGGCTGTTCGGCTGGTTCGCCTAGGGTCTGTTGATAATTGACCGGCGAAGCGGTTTTTTGAGGCAAAAACCGCGGATGCCAGGCAAAAAGCACAGCAAGGTTGAACACCTTGCGCGCATTTTTAACGCCGCAGACGGGGATTTTTGACCAAAAATACCGCCGTTGCGTTCATTGTCAACAGACCCTAGGGCTTGCTCAACAACAAGCGGCCGGCCAGCAGCACGAACACGGTGCCGGCGGCGCGGTTCAAACAGGTTTGTGCCCGTGCCGAGCGTTGTAACCAGCCGCCCAGACGGGCGGCAGCCAGCGCAATCAGGCTGAACACCAACCAGGCCGCAGCCATGAACAAGAGGCCGAGCAACACGATCTGCATCGATACCGAGCCGCGGGCCGGATCGGTAAACTGCGGCAAAAAGGCCAGAAAAAACACCGCCACTTTGGGATTGGTGATGTTCATCACCACCCCGCGCCCATACAGCGCCCAAGCCGAAGCCGGTGGCTGGGCGGCACGGTCGATGCGGGAGGCGCCGGCCCGAAACGACAGCCAGGCCAGATACAAAAGATAGGCCGCACCGGCGATTTTCAATACGGTAAAGGCCCAGGCCGAGGTTTTCAGCAGCGCCGCCACCCCCAGCGCCACCGCACTGATGTGCACCAGCAGGCCGCTGCACAGTCCCAGCGTAATCAGCAAACCGCAGCGCCGGCCGTGCACTGCCGACTGGGTCAGCACAAACAGATTGTCCGGCCCGGGCGACAAGGCCAGCGCCAGGGAAGCGGTGGTAAACAGGACGATGGTTTCGGGTGGCAGCAGCATCATGGTCTGTAAAGGGTGGATGATTGAATCAACAGGTTAGCGCCAGGTCGTGTCGTCAGAAAGCTTGTGAAGCGGTTTTTTGAGGAAAAATCCGCAGATGCCAGGCAAAAAGCACAGCAAGATGGGGCATCTTGCACGCATTTTTAACGCCGCAGGTGCGGATTTTCACCAAAAATACCGCCGCAACGCGGTCGACGACACGACCTAAAGGCTGCCTGAAAACGGTTTGGCCTCGGTCTCAGGCAGGTAGAGATCAACATGTTCAATGCCGTCTTCCAGATACACTTCCGAATGCACTTCGCAACCCAAGCTGAGATAAAACCCAAGCAGATAGCGTTGCGCCTGCACATACACCGGCCCCGGCCAACGGTTGCGGCATTCGGCAATCGCCGCTTGCATCAGGATGCGGGCCAAACCGCCGCCACGGTGTTTTGCCGCCACCACCACCCG
>JBHAET010000052.1:0-5012 GCA_041855705.1 Neisseriaceae bacterium | reverse complement strand
AAGCCGCCGCCCTGCCGAAAAAACCCTATGCCTACCAGCCGGACTAAAGCCCGGAACATCCGGTACCGAGCGCACTGCCCCCCAATCGAAACCCGGTTTGACTTTCAGGCAGCCTGTACATGAGCCATCTGAGCTGGGCGGTAAATCCCGAGCTGCAATCCTACCTGACGGCCATCAATCCGCCCGAACACCCCTTGCTGGCCGCCTTGCGGGCCGAAACCGCCCGCCACCGCCAAGGACACATGCACATTGCGCCGGAACAGGCGCAACTTTTGGCCTGGCTGGCGCAAGTGCTGCCGGTACAGCACTATCTGGAAATCGGCGTGTTCACCGGTTACAGCAGCACCGCCATGGCCATGGCATTGCCGGAACACGGCCGCATTACCGCCTGCGACATCAGCGTCACCTACACCGACATCGCACGCCGTTACTGGCAACAGGCCCAGGTGGCGCACAAAATCGACCTTCATCTGCAACCGGCACTGATCACCCTGGACGAATTGCTGGCCCAGGGTGCGGCCGGCCGCTATGATTTGGCCCTGATCGATGCCGACAAGGCACCGACACCGCATTATGTCGATCGCTGCTGGCAGCTGCTGCGCCCCGGCGGCATCATGGCGATTGACAATATTCTGCTCGGCGGCCGGGTGGCCGCAGCAGCGACGGCCAACGAACCGCCCAGTGTGGCGGTGCTGCGCCAATTCAATCACCAACTGCCGCAAGATGCGCGCTTTGCCCCACTGACCCTGCCGCTCGGTGACGGGCTCACCCTGCTACGCAAACGCTGATGGGAAAACCGATGACCCGATCTTCTGCCCCCTGTTCATGGCCACTGCTGTGTATTGCCAGCCTGTGGCTCAGTGCCTGTGCCATCCATCATCCGCTGCCTGCTTCGCCCCATGTCACCGAAGACCCGGCTGCCACGACCGCAGAGCAAGCGACAAGCGCGGCCCCGTCACTGCCGGCAGACGACCCACGCTTTGCCGAAATGGCGACCCAAATCCAGCAATTGCAACAACAGGTGACCGAATTGCAGCGCCAGCAAGTGGCCCTGAGTCAAAGCCTGTCGGTGCGCAACGACAGCAGCCGCCATCAGGGTGCATCGATACCGGCCGCCGCCGGCACTTCCCGGCTGCAGCAGGCGCAGCAGCAATACCAGGCCGGCCTGTTTGCCCAGGTTGTGCGTACCTTGAGCGGCAGCGATGGCGGCGGCAATGGCAGCAACGAAGCCCGGCAAAGCATGTTCCTGCTGATGCAAAGCCATCGCCAGCTCAATAATTGCGAATCGGTCATCAACATCGGCAAACGCTTTGCCAGCCGGTTTGCACGCCATCCGCAAGCCGCCGAAGCCCTGTGGCTGGTCGGCCAATGCCAATGGCAAATGCAACAGCAGGACATTGCCCGCGACACTTGGCGCAAACTGATCAGTACTTATCCCGACAGCCCGGCCGCCCGGCGCGCGCACGAAGGTTTGCAACGCCGGCGTTGATCATGGACACCGCTGCCAGGCACCTCCTCGCGGGCATTCAAGTCATACCTGCTGGAAACCTTGCCGGCCACCGCCCCTTTTTTGATAAAATGCTATCGATTTAAATTCCAGCAGACAGCTACTCAATGCCAATAGCATTAACAAAAGCAAGCAAATAATTTATTAAATTTAAAAATCAAATCGTTAATCTTGTTGATTATATTTGTATAGACAATTTAATTGACACCCTAAAAAACTTGCTTTTAGGATGCTGGTCAGCCCACTCCTGTTTCCGGCACCGTTCGCGGATCGCGCAGTACAGGCCAAGCCCGCAGCACGATTTGCCCAAACCTGTCTGCCAGGCGTGCACACCTTGCCAACAGACAAGCTGCAGCGCACAGTCTGAACAGTAATGGCCGCCACCGGCCGGGTGCCTGAGTATGAGGTTGTGTCGTCGACCGCGTTGCGGCGGTATTTTTGGTTAAAATCGGCACCTGCGGCGTTCAAAATGCGTGCAAGATGTCCCAGCTTGCTGTGCTTTTTGCCTGGCATCTGCGGATTTTCCTCAAAAAACCGCTTCACAAGCCTTCTGACGACACGACCTAGGGCCATACAAATCCACAACACAACAAAGGTGAAAGAGATGAATGCTGTCATGATTGCGGTCATCGTGGTGGTGGCCTTGAGTTTGATGCGGGTGTCGGTGGTATTGTCGCTGATGATTGGCGCAGTGGTGGCCGGTCTGGTGGCCGGCATGGACATCAAGGCCGTGGTGGCCGCCTTTAATGCCGGTCTGGGCGGCGGTGCACCGGTGGCACTGGCCTATGCCACCCTCGGTGCATTTGCGGTTGCCCTGTCGCGCACCGGCCTCACCCGCCAGCTGTCCGACTGGCTGGTGAGCAAAGTCAATCACAATGTGGCCGAGGGCAAATCGGCTGCCAGCGTCAAATGGGCACTGTACCTGGGCCTGATTGCGGCCGGCTTTGCCTCCGGCACCGTGATTCCGGTACACATTGCTTTCATCCCGATCCTGATCCCGCCGCTGCTGCATGTCATGAACAAGCTGCAACTGGACCGGCGTGCCGTTGCCTGTGCCATCACTTTCTCCATTACCGTGATGTACATGACCTTCCCCATCGGTTATGGCGTGATTTATCTGAACGATATTCTGATCGGCAACATCAACAAGGCCGGAGCACCGCTCGGCTTTCAGGTGGATACCGCGATTGCCACTCCGGCCATGCTGATTCCGGCTTCCGGCATGTTGCTGGGCGTGCTGCTGGCACTGCTGGTCAGCTACCGCAAAAAACGTGTGTATGCCGACTTGCCGATCGAAGGCGGCCAATCGCACGAAGCTGTCCCCACGCTGTCACTGTGGCAAAAAATTCTGCTGCTGGCCGGTATTGTGCTGGCACTGGTGACCCAATTGTGGACCGGCTCCATGATTTTTGGCGGCCTGGTCGGCTTCGGTCTGGTATCGATGAGCGGCGTCATCAAATGGCGTGAACAGGACCATATTTTTACCCAGGGCATGCGCCTGATGGCACTGGTCGGCTTCATCATGATCACCGCCACCGGTTTTGCCGCCGTGATCGAAGCCACCGGCCATGTGCCGGCACTGGTGGAAACCTCCACCCAAATCATCGGTGACAACAAGGGCCTGGCCGCCCTGATGATGTTGCTCATCGGCCTGTTTGTCACCATGGGCATCGGTTCTTCCTTTTCCACCGTACCCATCCTGACCGCCATTTATGTCCCCCTGTGCCTGTCGTTTGGTTTCTCGCCGCTTGCCACCGTGGCCATCATCGGTGCTGCCGGTGCCTTGGGTGATGCCGGCTCCCCGGCTTCCGACAGCACCTTGGGGCCCACCGCCGGCCTGAATGCCGACGGCCAGCACGATCATATGTGGGACACCGTGGTACCGACCTTCATCCACTTCAACCTCCCGCTGATCGCAACCGCATGGCTGGCCGCCATGATTTTGTAATCCCATTGTGTACAGGAGTTGGACATGAGCTCAGCCTTACCCATTAGCCAGCAATTGATCGATGAATACGCAGCCAACGGCGCCGTGGTGGTGCGCGGTCTGGTTGATGCTGAATCCTTGGCCAAACTGGCCGCCGGCATCGACCACAATATGCAGCATCCGAGCGAACGGGCCAAAACTGCCAGCCGCAGCGACGACAAAGGCTGGTTTTTCGAAGACTTTTGCAACTGGCAACACATTCCCGCCTACCGCGAATTCATTTTCAACACCCGCATTGCCGAGGCCGCCGGCCAACTGATGCAGAGTCGTGAAACCCGTCTCTACCATGACCACAGCCTGGTGAAGACCGCCGGCACCCAGCAACCCACTCCCTGGCACCAGGATCAGCCGTATTACAATATTGAAGGGCAGCAAAACATCAGCATGTGGCTGCCGGTGGATCCGGTGCCACGCGAAGCCACATTGGAATTTGTGGCCGGCTCGCATCTGGGCCCGTGGCTGATGCCACGCTCATTCATGGACAATCAGGCCAAATGGTTTCCGGAAGGCAGCCTGGCCGATTTGCCCGACATCGAAGCCGACCGCAGCGCCTTTCCGATCATCGGTTGGGCGCTGGAGCCGGGCGATGCGGTGTTCTTCCACATGCTGACCCTGCATTCCTCACGCGGCTCGGCCAATCTGCGACGGGTCTTTTCGGTGCGCTTTCTGGGTGACGACATTACCCATGCCCCGCGCCCGTGGGTCACCTCGCCCGAATTCCCCGGTCTGGCCGACAGCCTGCCGGCTGGTGCGCCCATGCATGATGATTTGCTGTTTCCCCTGCTCTACCGCCGTGATGCGGCCTAAGTGTGAGCGGCCGTACTTCGCTGCGGCAAAAGTCGTGTACTGCGGTTTAGGGTAACAACCAACACCACCGCCCATGCACTGCAAACGGGTATTTTCAAAGCTTGCAGGCTGCCTGAACGGTTTTCAGGCAGCCTGCAATGGACATTCAAGGACAAGGATTGCCGATATGGCTGCCAATAGCTGGTTTTACTGGGCTCTCGCTTCGGCCTTTTTTGCGGCCCTGACCGCCATTTTTGCCAAACTGGGCTTGCAAGGCATTGATTCGGACTTTGCCACCTTTATCCGTACCTTGGTCATCATCGCCGCCTTGGCGCTGTTTTTGAGCTATACCGGCAAATGGCAAGGCGTGGGCGGGTTCAGCGGCAAAAACTGGCTGTTTCTGGTGCTCTCCGGTTTGGCCACCGGCGCTTCGTGGCTCGCTTATTTCAAGGCACTGCAAATGGGTGAAGCCAGCAAAGTGGCACCGGTAGACAAGTTCAGCATCGTACTGGTGGCCCTGATGGCGGTATTGTTTCTCAAGGAACGCCCCGCCGCCCAGGAATGGCTGGGCATTGCCCTGATCAGCGCCGGCGTACTGGTGCTGGCCCTGAAACGCTGAAATCGCTGCCTCACCTTATTTTGCACCTACGGTAAGCGGGCAGTCCCCCAATAAAGGGCATCAACCGACAACGCTTCAAATGCACCACAAATAGGGGGGGGTTTGCGAGGGTT
>JBHAET010000051.1:0-3143 GCA_041855705.1 Neisseriaceae bacterium | reverse complement strand
GCATGTTGCCTGGGGCTGGTACGAAGTCGGCCCGGCAGCCGACAAGGTGTTTTCACCTTCCAACCGCGATGCCCTGTTGCGCCTGCCGCAATACTGGCATACTGCATGCTTGTTCCGTTCCGGCTGACAAGCCAATGCGGCCTCAGGGTCTGTCAACAGTCTCTCCGGGCATCGCTGTTTGATGCCCGACAAAGCCGGATGTGGTCAATACGGGCATACTGTTACAGAGCATGTCGTGAAAACAGGTTTGTGCGTCCAAACCACAGGCAGTACCAGCCATACGGCAAGGCCAACGCGGTATCGTTCTGACCGTGAACCGCCATACTCACCCTGCCCCGGCCTGACGGCCCCGGGCCAACCCTTTACCTGCAACCCAACCGCCATCATGAACCGCATCACCGTTGCCACCTACAACATGCACAAGGGCATGTCGGCCCTCAACCGGCAAGTCCAACTGAAACAAATGACCCAGGCGCTCAACCGGCTGGCGGCCGACGTGCTGTTTTTGCAGGAAGTGCAGGGCCAGAACCTGAAGCGGGTGCAGAAACACGCCGATTTCCCCAGCCTGCCGCATTACCAAGTGCTTGGCGATGCGCTCACCTATCACCAAAGTTACGGCAAAAACGCCGAATATGCCGAGCGTCACCACGGCAACGCCATTCTCAGCCACTTGCCGCTGACCACCAAAAACAACGTCAACATCAGCGTCAACAAATTGGAACAACGCGGCGTATTGCATTGTGAAATCCAGCCACAAAACTGGGAATTGCCCTTGGTTTGCCTGTGTGCCCACCTCAATTTGCGCGAGCCGGACCGGGTCAAGCAATATCAGGCGATTTACGATTATGTCAGCGAGCACATCCATCCCGACAGTCCGCTGATTCTGGCCGGCGACTTTAATGACTGGCGTCACCGCTCCTGTGAAAATCTGGGTGAAAACCTGGGCTTGCGCGAAGTGTTCGCCAGCCAGGGACACCGGCCGAAAACCTTTCCGGCACGCATGCCGGTGTTGAGCCTGGACCGCATTTACACCCGCCATCTGGACATTGTGGCCAGCCGCAGCCACCGCGATGCGGTGTGGCGCCAACTGTCGGATCATCTGCCCTTGAGCGCCACCCTCACCCCGCAACGCCAAATCATCAAACAGCCCAAACCGGCTACCCGCAGCAGCAAAACATGACCCCAAATGGTACTGGATGTCCTAAGCGGTCTTAACCGACGACGTTTGCGGGGCATCAAAAAGGGTGCGGCCAATGCCAAAGGCTGCCTGAAACCGTTTCCAGGCAGCCTTTGCAAACATCGCTATGTTTGATGGGGAAGGATCAGTCTTGTGCCGACAAAGCCTGTTTCAGACGCTCGGCACTGGAATGGCGCACATCCACCCCCTTGGCCAGATAAACCACATGCTCGGCAATATTGACCGCATGATCCCCCACCCGCTCGATGGCCTTGTTCATGAACATCAGGTCAATTGAGGTGCTGATGGTGCGCGGATCTTCCATCATATAGGTGATCAGACTGCGGGTGCGGCTGCTGTAATCGTGATCCAGCTGCTTGTCCGCTTCCATCAATTCCAGCAGTGCATCGGCATCAATGCGGGCAAATGCATCCAGTGCACGGCGCAGCATGCTGATGGTTTGGCTGCACATGCGGTTGAAATCGTAAAAATCGCTGGCCACTGCCCGGTTGTGGGCAATCAGCTCATGGGCCGTCAGGGCCGCTTTTTTGATTTCGTCGCCAATCCGCTCCAGATCCACAATCACCCGACTGACGGTGAGCACCAAGCGCAAATCGCTGGCTGCCGGCTGGCGGCGGGCAATGATCAGCTGACATTCTTCATGGATGTGGACCTCCATGGCATTGATTTCGCGGTCTGATTCGATGACCGGCTCCAATTCGTCGGCACGCATGCCGAGCAAGGCATTCAGAGTGGTGGCCAATTGTTTTTCGACCAGCCCGCCCATGTGCATCACGGCGGTGCGAACCTGCTCCAGTTCGGCATTGAATTGGCTTGAAATATGTTCCGACATAGGGTCTTCCGTGCGTTGGCTCAAACAGACGCGCTGATTATACGGCCCAAAGATGACAAAAAATTGACAGAGCCAAACCCGGTGTTAGCCAGTGGTGGCGGATGGCTTGCCAGGCCGTCCGGCAAATCTCATGATCATCGTGATTCGCGTTTGACCTGTTCCAGTGCCCGCTGCAAATTGTGTTCCAGCACCTCAGCCACCGTGGTAGGGATCTCGGCCAGCAATTGTTGCTGTAATTGACTGATCAAATGGGCGGTTTGCTTTTGTACCGCCACCCGCACCATGCCGGCCATGGCATCGGCCAGATGGGGTTGTAATTTTTCCGCCAAACGTGTCAACAATGCCTGCTCCGAAATGCAGCTAACCGCCTTGCCGGCTGCCGCCTGTGGTTCAAGCACATGCAGATGCACATGGGTCACGGCGGTTTCGGTTTCCGGGCAGTAATCGGCATCGGCTTCACCGGCCACCCAGTCATCCACGTCAGGCAACTCGGCGGTGGACCCCGCAGCTTCATCCGCCGCCGGCAAGGCTTCGGCCAGCTCGCCGCTCAAGCGGATGGTATAAGCTGCAGCCTCATCCTGATCTGCCGTTTGCAGGCATTCCTGTGCCGCCAGCCAGTCTTCCTGAATCAGCACTGCCGGATCAAACTCGGCCTGCTGTTGCGCTTCCTGTTGCCGGGTGCGATGGCGCCATTCCTGAAAATAAGCCTGATACACCCGTTCACGTTGTACCGGATCCAGCACATCACGGGTTTGTGTTTTTTCCACGCGTGCCGCAGCCGGCCGGCTGACGCTGACACTGATGTTGTGGCGCGGCGGGGTTACCCGGGGCGGCGGTGCAAACAGACTGTCGCCTTCCAGTGCCGGCTGTGTTTTTTTCTGTGCCCGCAATTGCTCCAGCCGCCGTTCCCAATCGGCCATGCTGTCTTCCTGTGCCGCCAACGCCGGATTACGGGCCGGCAATACGGGTGCTGCTTTCGGCTCGGGTGCCGGCGGCGGAATGTCATCGTCAAGGGTAAAAACGAATTGGGGTTTTTGCTGATTGTCGGTACTCACGACCGCGCACTCCTGAATGGTGGGGATGCTGCCTGAAAGCCGTTCATTATAGCCGGTT
>JBHAET010000050.1:0-4538 GCA_041855705.1 Neisseriaceae bacterium | reverse complement strand
CTGGATCCGGCGCAGTTGGCCGAGCATCCGCTGCGGGTGGGCCTGAGCATGCAGGTGACGGTGGATACCGAGGACCAGAGCGGCAGCCAGATTACCGCCGCCGCACCGTCTGCACCGCCGGCAGCCCTGCCGCCCACCGACTGGCAGCCGGTGGAAAGCATCATCGAACAGATTTTCAGCCAGTACGCCGCCCGATAGGCTGCCTGAAACCCGACCACCATGGCCACGCCACGCCGGTCCGACTTGCTGCTGGCGGCCATTGACTGAATTTTTGCCCGACTCCGGGCAGTATGCACAAGGATAAACATGTCAGACAACGTTTTGCTGTCTTTGAATGATGAACCGCGTTTTGACGCCATTCGCGTGGCCGACATTGAGCCGGCCATGCAACAGGTGATGAACGAGGCCCGTGCCGGCATTGCCGCCATCAAGGCCGAAACCGACGTCAATTGGCACAACACGGTGGAAGTGCTCACCGACATCAGCGAACGGGTGGGCCGCATCTGGGGGGTGGTGGCCCATTTGAACAGCGTGGCCGATACCCCCGAATTACGTGCGGTGTACAACGGACTGATGCCGGCGGTAACCGAACTGTTTACCGCCATCGGCCAGGACATCGAATTGTACGGGCGGTTCAAGACCATCCGGGCCGATGCCGCTTTTGCGCAGCTGAATCCGGCGCAACAGGCTAAATTGGAACATGATTTGCGTGATTTCGTGCTCAGCGGTGCCGAACTGGATGAGGCTGCCCAGGCGGAACTGGCGGCCCTCAACACCGAAGGCGCACAGCTGGCGGCACAGTTTGGCCAAAATGTGCTGGATGCCACCGATGCCTTTGCCCTGTATTTTGACGATACCCGGCCGCTGGCCGGTTTGCCGGAAGATTCATTGGCCATGTTTGCCGCTGCCGCCGAGAGCGAAGGCAAAAGCGGTTACAAAATCGGCCTGCAAATGCCGCACTACATTGCGGTGATGCAATATGCCGACAACCGTGCGCTGCGTGAGCAACTGTACCGTGCCTACAATACCCGCGCCAGCGACTTGGGGCCGGCACAGTGGGACAACAGCGCCAACATCAGCCGCCGCCTGCAAATTGCCCAGCGCGAAGCGGAACTGCTGGGCTTTGCCAATTATGCCGAAGTGTCGCTGGCCACCAAAATGGCCGACAGCCCGCAGCAAGTGCTTGCCTTTTTGCGTGATTTGGCCGCCCGTGCCAAACCGTTTGCCCAGCGTGATTTGGACGAGGTTCGCGCCTTTGCCCGCGACGAACTGGGCTTGGCCGAGATTGCGGCCTGGGATCTGGCCTGGGCCAGCGAGAAGTTGCGGCAGGCCAAATATGCGTTTAGCGAAACCGAAGTCAAACAATACTTTCCGGCCGACAAAGTGTTGCACGGCCTGTTTGCCCTGATTGCCCGTTTGTACCGGGTCAACCTGATCGAAAAAACGGTGCCGGTGTGGCATCCCGAGGTGCGTTATTTCGAACTGGAAAAAGGCGGCGCCATCATTGGCGGTGTTTACCTGGATCTGTATGCCCGCGAAGGCAAGCGGGGCGGTGCCTGGATGAACGATTACCGCGGCCGGCGCCGTTTTGCCAGCGGCCGGCGCAGCGGCCAAATTCAAACCCCGGTGGCGTATCTGGTGTGCAATTTCAGCCCGCCGGTGGGCGGCAAAAGCGCCCGCTTGAGTCACGATGAAATCGTGACCCTGTTTCATGAAATGGGCCACGGCCTGCACCACTTGCTGACCCGGATTGACGAATTGGGCGTGTCCGGCATCAATGGCGTGGAATGGGATGCGGTCGAATTGCCCAGCCAGTTCATGGAAAATTTTGCCTGGCAATATGAGGTGCTCTGCGGCATGAGCAGTCATCAGGAAAGCGGGGCGGTACTGCCGCGATCACTGTTTGACAAAATGACGGCGGCCAAAAACTTCCAGCGCGGCCTGTTTATGGTGCGGCAAATGGAATTTGCCCTGTTTGACATGCTGATTTACAGCCAGGCCGCCGCCGACAGCTGGCCGCAGGTTTTGCAGGCGGTGCGCCGTGAAGTGGCGGTGCTGCAACCGCCGGAATACAACCGTTTTGCCCATGCATTCAGTCACATTTTTGCGGGCGGTTATGCTGCCGGTTATTACAGCTACAGTTGGGCCGAAGTATTGTCGGCCGATGTGTATGCTGCTTTTGAAGAGGCCGGCGAAGCCGAAATGGCCGCCACCGGTCAGCGTTTTTGGGAGGAAATCCTGTCGGTGGGCGGCTCGCGCAGCGCGATGGCGTCATTCACGGCATTCCGTGGTCGCGAGCCCAAAATCGATGCCTTGTTGCGCCACAGCGGTTTTGAAGTCTGATGCTGCTGATTGGACGGCCCTCGTCCAAGTAAATCGGTATCTGGCCTTTGTTGCAGGCTGCCTGAAACTTTGGCAGAGGTTTCCGGCAGCCGCAAGAATGGCATTGGGCAAAGGGATCAGCCTGGCGAAAATTGCAACATCACGCCGCTGAGGGCAAACCCAGCGGACTTAAGCCCGGCAGGTCGGCAAAACTGCGTTCGCGCACAATCTGGCAGAAATTTTCCAAAAAGTGGGTGCCGGCATCATCACTGCGCATGGCGGCATACAACTCGCTTTGCAACGGCGGCTGGCCAATTTGGCGTGCCACCACATAGCCTTTTTCCAAATACGGCATCACGGTCCAATACGGCAGTGCGGCAATGCCGCGGCGGCTGGCCACCAGTTGGATGATGGCCACCGTCAATTCGCTGTGTCGGCGCGGCGGGTTGATGCCGGCCGGCAGCAGTACCTTGCGCAACAGATCCAGCATGTCGTCGGGAACCGGATAGCTGATCAGCGTATCCTCGGCAAAATCGGCCGCCTGCCACACCGGCTTGGCGGCCAGCGGATGGTCTTTGGCACACAGCCCCACCATTTCGTAGGCAAACAGCGGCCGGTACACAATGCCGTTTTGCGCCACCGCTTCCGATACGATGGCCAAATCGGCGCGGTGGGTCAGCAACAGCCCAACCGGATCGGCTTGAAAGCCGGACACAATGTCCAGCTCCACCTGTGGCCACAACGGGCGGAATGCGTCCATGGCCGGCATCAGCCAGTCAAAGCAGGTATGGCATTCCACCGCCACCCGCAGTTCGCCGGCTTCGCCCTCCACAATCTGCGCCAGATCGCGTTCGGCGGCCGCCAGCAGCGGCTGGATGTCGTGTGCCAGCTGCAACAGGCGTTCACCGGCCGGACTAAAGCGGATCGGGCTGGATTTGCGCTCGAACAGGCTGGTGTTGTAGTGCTGCTCCAAAGCACGGATTTGGTGCGACAGGGCCGATTGGGTGAGAAATACCCGCTTGGCGGCCAGGGACACACTGCCGGTTTCCTGTAGCGCAAGCAGGGTTTTGAGGTGGCGCAGTTCGATTATCGATTCCATGAAAACGGTTTCCTGTCGGACGGTATGGTTATCTTAGGCATTCAGGCAGCCTGAAACCTTTGCGGCACAGATGGCGGTGTTGTGTGCCGCTGATGCGATTGGACAATCCGTTTGATGTGCCTGAATTCGGGCGGCGGACTCGGCCTTGGGCGGCATCCGTATCCGGGTAGGGTGCGGCGCCTGGCCCGGATGGGGCGGGCGTGATTTTATATTAAAAATATTCATGCAAACCAGCAAAAATTATCGCTTGCCAGAATCTGCCGCCTGCCGCACACTGTGGAGCATCGATTTTTGTAGCCTATTGAAATACAAACAGGAGTTTTTTAATGAATACATTCCATCTGTCCGGTTATCCGCGCATCGGTGCCAAGCGCGAACTGAAATTTGCGGTTGAGGCCTTCTGGAAAGGTGCCAAAACCGAAGCCGAAGTCGAGGCCGTTGCCGCCGACATCCGCCGTGCCAACTGGGCGACCCAAAAAGCGGCCGGTGCCGATTTGCTGCCGGTGGGCGATTTTTCGTTTTACGACCATGTGCTCGATTTGCTGTGCACCTTGGGCGCGATTCCGAAACGCTTCGGTTTTGATGCCGCCAAGCTGAGCCTGCCCGAATACTTCCAACTGGCGCGCGGCAACGCCACCCAGTTTGCGATGGAAATGACCAAGTGGTTCGACACCAACTACCACTACATCGTGCCCGAATGGCACACCGACACCGAATTTTCGGTTAACGCCGGCCGCCTGATTGCCCAAATCAAAGAAGCCAAAGCCCAAGGTTATGACATCAAACCCACGCTCATTGGTCCCATCACCCTGCTGTGGCTGGGCAAATCCAAAGACGAAGGTTTCAAACGCTTAAGTCTCTTGCCCAAGCTGGTGCCGGCCTATCAACAACTGTTGCGCGAACTGGCCAACGAAGGCGTGGACTGGATCCAGATTGACGAGCCGATTTTGGCGGTGGATGCCGACCAAGCTTGGTTGGACGCATTTGCCCCCACCTACAAAGAGCTGGCGATTACCGGTACCCGCATCATCATCGGTACTTATTTCGCTTCCGTTGCCGAACACCTGAACCTGCTGAAAAACCTGCCGGTGCACGGCGTGCACATCGACGCGGTGCG
>JBHAET010000049.1:0-10056 GCA_041855705.1 Neisseriaceae bacterium | reverse complement strand
CTGTGCACATCGGCGCTCAAGCCGAAGGCCAGCCAGTGCCACCAGCCGGCTCCGCCGGTGGGTGCATCCGGGTCGTGCATGGCAATCGCAAAGCTGCGGGTGGCGGCCGGTGCGCCCTGCCATTGCAAGGCGGGGGACTGGTTGTCGCGGTCGGCCTGATACGCGGCGTCCAGTAGGGCGCCGGCCTGAAATTCGGGACTGGTCAGGGTGAAGTCGGTACTCATGCCATCTCCTGTGTGCAAACTCGAGGGAACATCATGACCAACAGATTTGGCGGCAGCCTGTTCAGGCAGCCATGAAGGCTGCCTGAACAACACGGTTTAACCCAGTGCGCGCAACAGGCTGCGGGCTAGCGCCGAGAGCATGGCCAGATCGGTCTGCTCATAAGCCTGCATGCTGCGGATCTGCTGTACCGCTTTTTCGACATCGGCATCCACCCGTGCACGGTCGTCGGCATCGGTGGCGGCCAGCCAGGCAGCGGTGACGCGCATGTGCAGGGTTTGGATGTCTTCGCGCACCGCCAGACAAGCCTGGTTCTGCCACTGGTTGTGGCGCGGCAGGGCGGCAATCGCACGGTAGAGCCAACCCATTTGCAGCCGTTCGGACAGGTCGAAATAGGCAGCCGCCACCTCGCTCAGGTCGCGGTTTTGGGCCTGGGCCAGATCAATGATGGCGATGCTGTTTTCGGCAAACGGCAGGCGGGCAAACAGGGCCAGGTCGGCTTCTGCCAGTACGCCGAGTGCCGACAGTTTGTCGGTGGCGGCGCGGATGCTCGGATGCTCGTCGGCATGCAGCCATTGCGGCAGCTGTTGCAGCAATTGGCGTACCGGCGCGCGGTAGCGCTCAATGAGGGCGGCGATGTCGCCAAACGGCCGTTTCTGGCGCAGGATGTGGCGGGCCACCCGGTTGAGCAGGCGGGCAAACGAGGCCATCAGCTGCATTTGTGCCTGGGCCGGAATGCGGTTGTCGAGGGCTTCGATTTGGGCGAAGCGCTCTTCGCCGTCGAACAGTTCGCTGGCAATCCAGTAGGCGCGCACCACGTCGGCCACGCTGGCTTCCATTTCGGTGCTGAATCGCTGCACAAAGCTGATGCCCATGCGGTTGACCACGCGGTTGGCCAGCTGGTTGGCAATGATTTCGCGCTTCAGGTAATGGCTGCCCATGCGTTCCCGGTAGCGTTGCTGCAGGGCTTGCGGGAAGTATTCGACCAGTACCGGCAGGAAGGTGTCGTCATCCGGCAAGTCGCTGTCCAGCAGTTCGCTCTGGCAGTGAATTTTGCTGTAAGCCAGCAGCACTGCCACTTCCGGACTGGTCAGGCCTTGCTGTTGCAGGTCGCGCTGCTTGATTTCCGCTTCGCTGGGCAAAAACTCCAGCTTGCGGTTCAGGCCGGCATGCTCGCTCAGGTAGTTGATCAGTTCGGCATGTGCATGCAAAAAGGCATGTGCGCCCAATTGGTTCATCGCCAGTACCTGGGTTTGCAGGTAGTTGTTGCGCAACACCAGTTCGGCCACATTGTCGGTCATGTCCTTTAACAGCTCGTTGCGTTCGGGCAGGCTCATGCGGCCTTGCTGCACTTCGGCACCCAGCAGGATTTTGATGTTGACTTCGTGGTCGGAACAGTCCACACCGGCGGAGTTGTCGATGGCGTCGGTACAGCAGCGGCCGCCGGATTGCCAGTATTCGATGCGTCCCAGCTGGGTGGCCCCCAAATTGCCGCCTTCGCCCAGTACTTTGGCCTTGATGTCGCGGCCGTCAACACGTACATCGTCATTGGCGCGATCTTGGGCCTGGGCATGACTCTCGGTGCTGGCTTTGATGTAGGTGCCGATGCCGCCGTTGTACAGCAGTTCGACATCGGCTTTCAACAGTTCGTGAATCAGCGCACTGGGTGCCATGCTGTCGGCGTCGGTGCCGAGCCAGGCCTTGACTTCCGGGGTCAGCGCAATGCTTTTGGCACTGCGCTCGTACACGCCGCCGCCCTGAGAAATCAGGGTAGTGTCGTACTGGTCCCAGCCGGCCACGGCTTCAAACAGGCGTTTGCGTTCGGCAAAGCTCTTGGCGGCATCCGGTGTCGGGTCCAGGAAAATGTGCCGGTGGTTGAAGGCCGCTTTCAGGCAGATGTGTTCGGAGAGCAGCATGCCGTTGCCGAACACGTCGCCGCCCATGTCACCAATGCCGATGACGGTGAAGTCTTCTTGCTGGATGTTTTTGCCCAAGTGGCGGAAATGGCGTTTGACCGATTCCCAGGCACCGCGGGCGGTAATGCCCATGCCTTTGTGATCGTAACCGGCCGAGCCGCCGGAGGCAAAAGCGTCATCCAGCCAGAAACCGTGTTGCTGGGCAATGCCGTTGGCCACGTCCGAGAAGCGGGCAGTGCCTTTGTCGGCGGCCACCACCAGATAGGGATCGTCACCGTCGCGGCGGTGAACATGGGCCGGTGCTTCAATGTGGCCGGCTTGCAGGTTGTCGGTGATGTCGAGCAGGGCGTTGATGAAAATTTGGTAGCAGGCCACACCCTCGGCGGCGTAGGCTTCACGCTCGCTGGCCGGCGGCAGCTGCTTGCATACAAAGCCGCCTTTGGAGCCGTGCGGCACGATGACTGAATTTTTCACCATTTGCGCCTTCACGAGGCCCAGCACTTCGGTGCGGAAATCTTCAAACCGGTCGGACCAGCGCAGGCCGCCGCGCGCCACTTTGGCGCCGCGCAAGTGGGTGCCTTCCACCCGCGGGCTGTACACCCAGATTTCATACAAGGGATGCGGTTTGGGCAGAAAGTCGATTTTTGCCGACTGGATTTTGAAGCTGATGTCCTGCTTGGGGCTGCCTGAAGCGTTCGGTTGCCAGAAGTTGGTGCGTTCCACCGCCAGAATCACGGTCATGAACGCATTCAAAATCCGGTCTTCGTCAATGCTCGGCACTTCGGCCAGCTGGGCCTTGATGGCGGCCTGCAGTTGTTCGGCGCGCGCTTCGTCGGCCTGGGTCGGGTGCAGCCGCGCATGGAACAAGGCCACCAGATTGGCCACCACCGCGCCGTGCCGCATCAGGCATTGCTCAACATAGGGCTGGCCAAACGGCAGGGTGGCCTGTTTCAGGAATTTGGCCAGGGCACGCATCAGCACGCTGTCACGCCAGTGGATGCCGGCTGCCGCCACCAGGGCGTTGAAGCGGTCGTTTTCGACCCGGCCTTGCCATACTTCGTTAAGCAAAGACAGCCATTGCTGCTGGGTGGCCTCCTGGGCCAGGATGCTGCCGTCAATGCCTTCGGCCAGGGCCAGGCTGAAATGGCTGAGGCCGACCGTGTTCTGGCTTTGGCGGCGGATGCGGTAGGGCTCTTCGGCAAACACGCTTAAGCCCAGGTTTTCGATGATGGGCAGGGTTTTCGACAGGCTGGGACAGGCATTTTCAAAATACATGTTCAGCCAGTAGGGCGCATCGGCCTGTTCCGGTTGGGTGCCCATGCGCATGGTGGTTTTGCCGCCGGCATCCAGGCTGCGGATGGCACGCATGTCGTCCAGTGCCACGGAGGGGTTGAATTTCTCGCGGTAGCCGGCAGAGAACGCATGTTCGTACTGGGCCAGCTCTTCGGTGTCGATGCCTTGCTGGGTGGCCAGTTGCTGCCAGTCGCTGTGCCAGCCGCGTACCATGGTGTTGATGTTGGCTTCCAGTACCGAGACGTCAAAATCGGGCAGGGTGGCAGCATGGGTGCGGAATACCAGGTGCAGTCGCGCCAGGGTGCTGCCGCCCAGCAGTTGCACCGAAAAATCACTTTCGTCAGAGGCGAACGATTCGGCCAGATAGCGGCGCACGCGCTGGCGCAGTTCGGTATTGAACTGTTCGCGGGGCAGGTAGACGATGGCGCTGACATAGCGCTTGAAGTCGTCGGTGCGGGTGAACAGGCGCACGCGCGGCCGTTCGTTCAGCGACACCATGCCGGCGGCAATGCCGACCAGGTCTTCGGCGTGGATTTCAAACAATTCGTCGCGCGGATAGGTTTGCAGCACGAAATGCAGCATTTTGTCTTTATAGCTGCCGCGGATGTAATCGCACTGATCCACCACGTATTGGCTTTTCTGGCGCAAAATCGGGATGTCCCACACGCTGGACAGATAGGCTTGGGCGGTGTAAAGGCCGATAAAGCGCCATTGGCCGACCACTTTGCCCAGCGCATCCAGTTTCTGGATGCCGACCAGGTCATAATAGGCATTGCGGTGGATGTTGGCCCGGCGTTGCGACTTGTTCAGAATCAGGCGCTCGCCTTCCAGCCAGGCTTTTTTGTCGGCCGCATTCAGGGCGGCAAAACCGGTGGAGTAGGTGGGTTGCTGGCGGTCGGCCAGTACGCCCAGTGCGCTGCCGGCAGTCAGTTGTAACTGCGATTCGCCATCGGCATCGGTGACGAGATCGTATTCGCAAAAACCCATGAACAGATAGTGGTTGTTGGCCATCCATTCGAGAAAGGCCACCACTTCGGCCTGTTCGCTGCGCCCTTCGGCCATGATGTGCTGGCGGATGGCGTGAATCTGGTTGCGCATGGCGGTTTCGTCGCTGACCACGGCATCCAGTTTGACCAGCATGTCTGACAGTGCGGCAGCCAATTGCTGTGCCTGCTGCTCGGGCATAGCATGCAAAACAATCTGGATCAATGACTCTTTACCGCTGTCGCTGCTTTTGCTGCGCAGCCACTGCCGCAGCGTGCCCTGCTCGTCGCGGCGTGCGGTGATGACCGGGTGGATGATCCATTCCAGCTGCGCTTCGTGTTTGTTGATGTTGACAATCAGCGAGTCAATCAAAAACGGCATGTCGTCGGTGACAATCTGGATCACGGTGCTGTTGGGGGCAAAACGCGCATCGGCACCGTGCTGGTGCAGCGTCACCCGTGCCTGATGCGGTTTGCGTGCATCGTTGGCCAGCAAATAATGGCTGTGGGCGGCGGCCACCAGTTGCGCCGGTGTGTGGCCGCTCAAGTCGTCGTGGGTGGCATCTTCATAATAATATTGCAGAAACTGGCTGAATTCTGGGCCGTACTGCTGGCTGTCGGACAGTTGCTGCAACTCGATAATCAGATCGTCGGTGGTGCTGGTCATGGCCATTCCTGTGGAGTGCCGGCGCTTGCCGGAAAATCGGGTAAAAAACATGTGAAAACAGCCGTCAATACCGCCAGGCGGTACGTTACGGCCGAATAAACAGCACCATACTTGAGTTTGTCGCGGGCGGGCAAGTGCGGCATGTGTTGCGCTGCAAAAATCGTGCATTGCCGCAGGTCCGGCAGGGCGTTATGATGCGGCTGTTTTTGCGCCCGACGAACAGATGCCCATGCTCAACACCGATCCTTACGCCCATTTGGAAGATTTGGACAGCGAATTGACCCGCCGTTTTGCTGCCGATGCCGATGCCGAAACCGCCGCCGCTTTTGGCGGAGCACCGTTTGCGGCGCTGTGTGATGACATCGGCGCCATGCTGCAGGACGAGCAACAGATTCCGTTTTGCCAGGAGCATCGCGGCCGGATGTACCATTTCCACCAGAGCGCGGCGGTGCCCAAAGGCGTGTATCGGGTGTGCAGTGCCGCCAGTTATCGTGCCGGCCTGCCGGATTGGACGGTGCTGTTTGCGGTGGCCGATTTCGACGCCCTGTTGGACGACGATGTGTATTTGGACGGAGTGTCGCATTGTGTCGAGGCGCCGGAACGGGTGCTGCTGAGTTTGAGTGCCGGCGGCGGTGATGCGGCCTATACCGTGGAATTTGATCTGGCCAGCCGGTCGGTGGTGGCCGGCGGTTTTCATTTTCCGCTGGGCAAAAACCACATTGCCTGGCGGGATGCGGACAGTGTGTGGGTATGCCCGGCCTGGGACGAGACGCAATGTACCCGCTCCGGCTATCCGCGCCAGGTCTGGTTGCAGCGCCGGGGCCAGTATTTTGAAGAAGCCGCCGCGGTGTATGAAATGCCGCCCGAGGGCATGATGGTGCATGCCTGGCGTTATCTGGACGGCCAGGGTGCGCCCATTGATCTGATTGAAGCGGCGCACGGTTTTTTTGGCAAACAGTATCTGCAGGTTTTGGCCGATGGCCGCACGCAGCCCTTGAGGCTGCCTGAAGACTGTGAGATTCACGGTTATCTGGCTGGCCAGTTACTGGTTTTGCTCAAAAGCGACTGGCAACGTGCCAAACACCGTTATCCAGCCGGCAGCCTGTTGGCCGTCGGTCTGAGCAAGGGGGAATTGGGGGCCGCCACGGTACTGTTTGCGCCGGCTGCCGGCCAGGCATTGCACAGTGTGGAAACCAGCCGCCGTTTTGTGGTGCTCAATCTGCTGGACCAGGTGGCCGGTTGTTTGCGGGTGTGGCGGTTTGCTCATGGCCACTGGCAGGCGGTGGCGGCCCCCGCCTTTCCGGGCGGGGTGCTGGAAATCACCGACCAGCCGTGGGGTGGCGACATGATTTATGTGGCTGCCAGCGGCTTCACCACCCCGCTCACCCTGTATGCTCTGGATTTGGCGGTGATGGAATTGTCGGTATTGCGCCGCCAGCGACCGCAGTTTGACGCAGCCGAAATGGTGGTTAGCCAATACCGGGCCACTTCGGCAGACGGTACCGCCATCCCGTATTACCATGTGGGCCGGCCGAACGGCGATGATGTGCCGACGCTGGTGTATGTCTATGGCGGTTTTGGGGTGCCGGAGCTGCCGCATTATCTGGGCAGCATGGGCCGGCACTGGCTGGCACACGGTTTTGCCCTGGTGCTGGCCAATGTGCGCGGTGGCGGCGAATTCGGGCCGGCGTGGCACCGGGCCGCCCAAGGGGCGGTCAACAAACACAAAAGTGTTGATGACCTGCTGGCGGTGGCCGATGATTTGGTGACGCGCGGTTTGAGCCGTCCGTCACGGCTGGCGGTGCAGGGGGGCAGCAACGGCGGCTTGGTGGCGGCCTCGGCTTTTTGCCGTCGGCCAGAAGCCATCGGCGCGCTGGTGTGCGAAGTGCCGCTGACCGACATGCTGCGTTATCCGCATTTGTCGGCAGGAGCGTCCTGGCTGGAAGAGTATGGTGATCCGGATGATGCCGCACAACAACCGGCTTTGCGCGCCTTGTCGCCGTATCACAATCTGCGCCGGCAGCAGGCTTATCCGCCGGCGCTGATCACCACCAATCTGCAAGATGACCGTGTCCATCCGGCACATGCGTTGAAATTTTATGCCCGGCTGCGCGAACTGGAGCAGCCGGTTTGGCTGGCGGCGCCGGCGGCCGGCGGGCACAGCGGCGGCATTACCCAACAGCAGACCGCCGCCGAGCTGGCCTTGGTATTGTGTTTCCTGTACCGCACCGTGGCCTAGGGGTGCTTGCCGGCGGCAAACTGACGGTGCACAGTGCCGGATGCGGCAAAGGTTTCGGACCACCGGATGCGCTTGTGATGCCAAAACCGGCTATGCTAAGATGCCGCCAATGCTGTCTGTGCGGCAAGTAACCCCTGAAACATGGCAATTTTTGATTTTTTCATTTATAAAAACAATGAATTGCGATGCATTTTACATTTGGATGGAAAACTCTAACTTTATTCGGTACAATAGCGGCCGGAAAAAGCGACAGCAGCTTGTTAACTAACCCTGCCTGAAATCCTGAAGGCACATGAGGAACCAATACACATGGACAACAACATCGAACAACGCGTGAAAAAAATTGTTGCAGAACAATTGGGCGTGAGCGAAGCCGAAGTGAAAAACGAATCTTCTTTCCAGGAAGATCTGGGTGCTGACTCACTGGACACCGTTGAATTGGTGATGGCCTTGGAAGAAGCCTTCGGTTGCGAAATTCCGGATGAAGAAGCCGAGAAAATCACCACCGTACAGCAAGCCATTGACTTTGTAAGCGCGCATCTGAACTGATTTTCGGGTGCCTGTATCCGTATCTGCCTCTGACGAAGAGGGTGTGCCACTGCCGCCTGAATCGGCAGAGGTTTTTTATTGCGAGCAGCCTGTATGAGCAAAAAAAGAGTGGTCATCACCGGCCTGGGCCAGGTTTCTCCGGTGGGCAACGACATCGACAGTGCCTGGGCACAGTTGCTGGCCGGTGGCAGCGGTATTGGCCGCATCACCCGTTTTGATGCCGCCGCCCTGCCGTGCCAGATTGCCGGCGAGGTGAAAGGTTTTGACATTGACCAATACATCAATGCCAAGGAAGCACGGCGCATGGATGTGTTCATCCATTACGGCATTGCCGCCGCATTCCAGGCGATTGCCGATGCCGGCTTGGACGACAGTCCGACCTTGGACAAAACCCGGGTCGGCGTCAACATTGGCTCGGGCATTGGCGGTTTGCCGTCGATTGAGGCCACCGGCCGCACCGTGATCGAAAACGGGCCGCGCAAAATCAATCCGTTCTTCATTCCCGGTTCGCTGATCAATCTGATTGCCGGCCATGTCACCATTCTCAAGGGTTATCAAGGACCCAGTTACGGCATTGTTTCGGCCTGTACCACCGGTGCGCACTGCATCGGCGATGCGGCGCGCATGATTGTGTACGGCGATGCGGACGTGATGATTGCCGGCGGCGCCGAGGGAGCGGTGTGCGAGCTGGGCATTGGCGGTTTTGCCGCCATGAAAGCGCTTTCCACCCGTAATGATGATCCGGCCGGTGCGTCGCGGCCGTGGGATACCGGCCGCGACGGCTTCGTGATGGGCGAGGGGGCCGGTGTGATGGTGCTGGAAGAATACGAGCATGCCAAAAAACGCGGTGCCCGCATTTATGCGGAGCTGGTCGGTTTCGGCATGAGTTCCGATGCCCACCACATTACCGCGCCCAATGCCGACGGTCCGGCGCTGGCGATACGGCACGCACTGCGCGATGCCGGCCTGAATCCGCAGGACATTGATTATGTCAATGCCCACGGCACATCCACGCCGCTGGGGGACGTGAACGAAACCAATGCCCTGAAAATGGCGTTTGGCGAACATGCCGGCAAGCTGGTGGTCAATTCGACCAAGTCGATGACCGGCCATTTGCTGGGCGGTGCCGGTGGCGTGGAGGCGGTGTACACCACGCTGGCGGTTTACCACCAGAAATCACCGCCGACCATCAATATGGAAGAACAAGACCGGGCGGCCGGTTGCGATTTGGACTATTGTGCCAATCAGGCGCGCGATTTGCCGATCCGGGCGGCCATTTCCAATTCGTTCGGTTTTGGCGGCACCAACGGCACCTTGGTCATCAAGCGGTTTGCCGATTGATTCAGGCTGCCTGAACAGCAGGTTTTCGGGGCGGGTGATTCCGCCCCAAATTATTGCATGGAAAGGAAAACGGGATGGACATCTGCGTGATGGGTGCCGGTGCCTGGGGAACGGCGCTGGCCGTACACTTCAGCCTGCACGGTCACCGGGTTTGCCTGTGGAGCCACAAAACCGACCAGGTCGCGGCCATGCAGGCGGCGCGTGAAAACCAGCGCTACCTGCCCGGCGTGGCATTGCCCGATGGCTTGAGGGTGAGCGCCGAACTGCCCGCCGCAGCCGATTGCGTGCTGATTGCCACGCCGGTGGCCGGTTTGCGCGACAGCGCCCACCGTTTGCTGGCTGCCGGTTTGCAGCACATCCCGGTACTGGCTGCCTGCAAAGGATTTGAGCAGGACAGCGGTTTACTGCCGCATCAGGTGTTGGCCGAAGTGTTGCCGGATAACCGGCGCATTGGTTTGTTGTCCGGCCCCAGTTTTGCCCAGGAGCTGGCACAGCAACTGCCGTGTGCAGTGGTGCTGGCGGCTGCGGATTTGGCCTGGGTGTCGGCATTGGCGGCACAGTTGAACAATCAGGTGCTGCGCCTGTATGCCAATGCCGATGTCACCGGTGTGGCGGTGGGCGGGGCCTTGAAGAACGTGATGGCGATTGCCACCGGTTTGGCCGACGGTCTGGGTTACGGCATGAATGCACGGGCTGCGCTGATGACCCGCGGTTTGGCCGAAATTTCACGACTGGCATTGGCCCTGGGCGGGGAAGCTGCCACGCTGATGGGGCTGGCCGGCATGGGTGATCTGATTCTTACCTGCACCGGTTCCTTGTCGCGCAACCGCCGTGTCGGCCTGCTGT
>JBHAET010000048.1:0-2821 GCA_041855705.1 Neisseriaceae bacterium | reverse complement strand
GGTAGCCGTGGAACGCGAAACTTTGTCCGTTGAAGCCCGAGGCCATCACGGCCAGCAGGATGCTCGATGGACCGACCAGTGGAACAACGCGCAATCCCTCGCGCTGGGCGATGATGTGTGGAACGTGGCCAAATTCGTGAAATCCAATGCCATCGTGTTCGGCAAAGGTGGGCAAACCTACGGTATCGGTGCCGGGCAGATGAGCCGCGTCGACTCCACCCGCACTGCCGCGCGCAAAGCGCAGGATGGCGGTTTCGATCTCAATGGTGCCTGTGCCGCCTCCGATGCCTTCTTCCCGTTCCGCGACGGTGTGGACGTGATTGCCGAACAGGGCATCAAAGCCATCATCCACCCCGGCGGTTCGGTGCGTGATGAAGAAGTGTTTGCCGCCGCCGACGAGCACGGCATTGCCATGGTGCTCACCGGCGTGCGCCATTTCCGCCATTGAACCGGCATGGCCTGCCGCAGCGGCAGGCCAGTTTTTTTGTTTGGCCCAACAGGCTGCCTGAAAACGGTTTTTCAATTTTCAGGCAGCCTGAAGTTTGGACAGAGGTCTCAATGGAAGTTGGGCGTAGAAAAAGCGGGCTGTCGCCCGCTGGAATCAACCGGATGCCGTATTGGCCGGTGTCAGTGATGCCGTATTGGCCGGTGTCAGTGATGGTGGCCGTGCGGGCCGTGCACGTGGCCGTGCTCGATTTCTTCGGCGCTGGCGGCACGCACTTCGGCAACTTTGGCCTTGAAGCGGATTTTCATGCCGGCTAACGGGTGGTTGCCGTCCACCACCGCTTTGCCGTCGGCCACGTCGGTGACGCGGTAGATAAAGGTATCGCCGGTTTCCGGATCATCGGCTTCGAACATCATGCCCACTTCCACTTCCACCGGAAACACGTCAATCGGCTCAATGCGGATCAGTTCGGGGTCTTGCTCGCCAAAGGCATCATCCGGGGCGAGCACCACATCCACTTCCTCTCCCACATTTTTACCGTGCAGCGCTTCTTCCACCAGTGGGAAAATGCCGTCGTAGCCGCCGTGCAAATAGGCAATCGGTTCTTCGGTCTGGTCGATCAATTGGTCATTAGCATCAAACATTTCATAATGCAGGGTGACCACGCTGTTTTTTTCAATTTTCATGGGGAGACCTTTCGGGTACGGAACAGAATCGGCTGCCATTGCACAGCCGCCGGCCGCCAGTTTAACACGTTGCTGGTGGGGCGGCGTGAAATGATGTGCGCTGCGGTTGCTGTACTGCAACAAGAAACGTACAATGGCACGGATTTTTTACCAAAACAGAGTGTTGCCGGCCATGCGCCCCAAGGATCAGCTGCTTCTTGATTTTCCAGCCAAAGCGTCGCCCGGCTTTGAGCGCTTTCTGGGACAGGCCAACCGCGAGCTGTTGCAGGTATTGCAGCAGCGCAGCCAGCGTTTTGTGCTGGTGTGGGGTGCGCCGGGCAGTGGCAAAAGCCATTTGCTGCGTGCCTGGGTGGCGGCCGCCCAGGCTGGTGGCCTGAGTGCCTGTTATATGGACGCTGCCGAGCAGCCCTTGCCGCCGGAAATGCCGCTACCGGACTGTATCGCGGTGGACCAGGTCGAAGCCTTGGATGCGGAGGGGCAGGGCCGGCTGTTTACCCTGTTCAACGATGTGTACCACGGTGGTCGTGGCCAGTTGCTGCTCAGTGCTCATCTGCCGCCGGCACAATTGGCCTTGCGCGAGGATGTGCGCACCCGAATGGCGTTGTGCTTGGTGTATCAAATCAAGCCCTTGAGTGATGAAGAAAAAATTGCTGCGCTGCAGGAAATGGCGCATCAGCGGCAGATTCGGGTGGATGAGGCGGTGTTTCATTATTTGTTGCGCCACTGGCGGCGTGACATCGACAGTCTGGTGCAGATGCTGGATGTACTGGATGCCCATTCGCTAACCCATCAGCGGCCGATTACCGTGCCCTTGCTGCGCACGCTTTTACAACAACAGGAAAATGTATGAATCTGGCGATTTTTGATCTTGACCACACCCTGATCAACTGCGATTCCGACAATGAGTGGCCCAAATACCTGATGAAAAAAGGCTTGGTCGACCAAGCGTTTGTGGATCAGAAAAACGAAAAATTTTATCGCGACTACTGCAACGGCTGCCTGGATGTGGACGAGTTTCTGGCGTTCCAGCTGGCGCCCTTGAGCCGGTTTGACCGGGCGCAACTGGATAAGATGCATGCCGAATTCATGCGCGATTTCATTGTGCCGCACATCGGTCACATGGCGCGCATGCTGGTACAAAGCCACCGTGATGCCGGTGACGAATTGCTGCTGATTTCGGCCACCAATGAATTTTTGATCACTCCGATTGCCCGCACCTTCGGCATTGAGCACATCATCGGCGTGTCGCTGGAAACCGATGCTAACGGTAATTACACCGGCCGTTACACTGGTACCCCCAGCTTCCAGGAGGGTAAAATCACCCGTTTGCAACAATGGCTCACCAGCCGCGGCCAGACGCTGGACGATTTCGAGCGGGTATTTTTTTACAGTGATTCACGCAATGATTTGCCGCTGCTCAGGCTGGTCAACCATCCGGTGGCGGTCAATCCGGATGCCACTTTGCAGGCCGAGGCCGAGGCCAAAGGCTGGCCGATATTGCATTTGGTCTGAGTTGGCATGGGCACCGAAAAACATCTCGACCCATGAGCTGAGACCTTTGCAAAATACCCATCTGCGGCGAATTTCTGCGTTGTGCGCTGCTCACTCGTTTGCCTAACTCTATGTT
Organism: Neisseriaceae bacterium; assembly: GCA_041855705.1. Lineage (GTDB taxonomy): Bacteria > Pseudomonadota > Gammaproteobacteria > Burkholderiales > Neisseriaceae > JALJZY01. The sequence goes on along the minus strand of JBHAET010000048.1, from coordinate 63 downwards.
ATGTCTGCACTCGCTGTGCTGCTACGCCTTGAACTTCATCCACATCTGGATATTTTGCAAAGG
>JBHAET010000047.1:0-3126 GCA_041855705.1 Neisseriaceae bacterium | reverse complement strand
CCTTTGCAAAATATCCAGATGTGGATGAAGTTCAAGGCGTAGCAGCACAGCGAGTGCAGACATAACATAGAGTTAGGCAAACGAGTGAGCAGCGCACAACGCAGAAATTCGCCGCAGATGGGTATTTTGCAAAGGTCTCAGGTCGTATATGTTATGTGACCGACCTTAAACAGCGAGGCTGCCTGAAAATGCTTCAGGCAGCCTCGCGCATGTTTAGACATGTGTTACGGCAAGACAGGATCGTCCTCTTCCTTGTCCGCCAAATACCATTCCACCCCGTGATCCGCCAGTTTCTTGCTTATGTTGTCCGACAACTCGGTATCGGTAAACAGGGCATGGAATTCGGTGATATCGGCCATGCGCACCAAGGCGTTGCGGCCGGACTTGCTGTGGTCCACCGCCAGATAACGCACGCGGGCATTACTCATCATCGCCTGCATCACACTCACTTCCTTGTAGTCGAAATCCAGCAGCGAGCCGTCACTTTCAATACTGGCCGCCCCCAGCACCGCATAATCCACTTTGAACTGGTTGATGAAGTCGATGGTGGCCACACCGGTGATACCGCCGTCGATGGCGCGCACCACACCGGAAGTGATCATCACCGTAAAATCGCTGCGTGCCGACATGATCGAGGCCACATGGATGTTGTTGGTAATGATACTCAGGTTTTTGTGCGCCTTCACCAAGGCCAGTGCCACCGCTTCAATGGTGGTACCAATGCTCATGAACAGCGAAGCATTGTCCGGAATGTGCTGGGCAATCAAATCGGCAATGTGTGCTTTTTCGCTTTGCAACTTGTTTTTGCGGGCGAAATAGTCTTCGTTTTCCAAGCTACTGCCCAAGGCGGCGCCGCCGTGATAGCGGCGCAGAATGTTTTCTTCGCACAATTGGTTGATGTCGCGGCGGATGGTTTGCGGGGTTACCGCCAACACACGGGCCAGCTCGTCAATCGGCATGAACCCGCTCTCGCGGATCAGCTGGATGATTTTTTCATGACGCGGGGTTCGGGGATGCATAGGCTCGGCCAAATTTGATGAAATTTGAAAAAGAATTGTGCATCAATGTTCGTTTGCGCGCAAGACAGGTTTCAAACTGCGGAATCGGCATCAAAAGCGAGCACTGGAAAACAGCACCATCAAAATCGGCGACACCACATTGACGATGAAACCAAAACTGATGGCCAGCGGCACCACTTCCACCCCGCCGGAAGACTGGATGACCGGCAAGGTAAAATCCAGACTGGTGGCACCGCCAATACCCACCGCCGAGGACGGATGGCGCGCCATCAGCAAGGGAATGAACACCAGCGCGAAAAATTCACGCGCCAGGTCATTCACCAGGGCAATGCTGCCCCACACCGGCCCGTAGGCGCCGTTCATCACGATGCCGGACAGCGAATACCAACCATAACCCGAACTCAAGGCCAAGCCTTGCGACAGGCTCACCCCGGGCATCAGCAGCGAAAACAGCACCCCGGCCACCAGGCAGGACAACATGAACACCACGCTGGTTTCCACCCCGCGTTTGTTGATCAGCACCCGGCGCAAGGTGATGCCGCTGCTGCGCAGCTGGATGCCAATCAGCATCAGCAGCAGCATCAGCGCATAATGGCCGGCAGCTTCCGGCGGCAACCAGTCATCTGGTAGCAACAGGCCGACTCCCAAACCGAGCAGCACACAGGCAATCTGCTTGGCACTGCCCGCCAGGCTGATGCGACTGCGCCAGCCACTGCCGCCGGCATGCCGCCGCCACGGCCGGTAGCGGTCGAAGCAAACCAATGCCACCAGATTGGTGCCGATCACACATCCAAACAGCAAGGCAGAGACCCCCAGAATATAGCCCACCTGCGCCCCCAAATTGTCCACCCGCGCCAAAGACAGGCCGATCAGGGCCAAAATCAGATACACCAGCACATTGAGCAACTGGTTGACCCAATGCACCTGCGCCGGTTTGAGCCGAATGAAAAAACCGGCAAACAGCGGGATCAAAATCGAAACCAGTGTATAGAAACTGTCCATCGGACATTATCCTCCCTCATGCAGTAAACACCCATGCGGACGCATCGGTGGCGACCTCACCTTGTATTCTCATGCCGCACCAACCCGCCTGACCTGATATGGCGGCATGGTTGCCTGGTAGCTGCGGATTGTTGCTCAAAAAACCGCTGTGCCAATCTTCTGACGGCACGCCCCGGAACAAAACAGGCTGCCTGAAAGACACCGGCTTCATTGAAGCACCGCTTTCAGGCAGCCTGCCACCAAGACACTCGCAGACGGGTTGCGGCCTTATTGCTCCACAAAAGCGCGCTCGATCACATAATCGCCGCGCTGGCCCATTTTCGGTGAAATCTTGAGGCCAAATTCGTTCAATACATCGCAAGTGTCCTTGAGCATGCCCGGGCCGCCGCAAATCATTGCCCGGTCGTGCTCCGGCGTGATCGGCGGCATGCCGATGTCCTCAAACAGCTTGCCCGAACGCATCAGGGCGGTCAGGCGGCCGCGGTGGGTAAAATCCTCACGGGAAACAATCGGGTAATAGATCAATTTTTCGCGCACCATCTCGCCCAGATATTCGTGTTCGGCCAGTTGGCGGCTGAAATGGTCGTAATAGGCCAAGTCTTTCTTGTAGCGCACGCCGTGCACCAGAACCACTTTTTCAAACTGCTCGTACACCTCCGGGTCCTTGGTGATGCTCAAAAACGGTGCCAGACCGGTACCGGTGGACAGCAAATACAGGTTCTTGCCCGGATTCAGGTCGCCGCAAATCAGGGTGCCAGTGGGCTTTTTGCTGATCAACACCTCATCCCCCACCTGCAGATGCTGCAAACGGCTGGTCAGCGGGCCATCCTGTACCTTGATGCTGAAAAATTCCAGATGCTCTTCCCAGTTGGCGCTGGCCACACTGTAGGCCCGCATCAGCGGCTTGCCGTCCACCATCAGCCCCACCATCACAAACTGCCCGTTCTGGAAACGCAAATGCTCATCACGGGTACAGGTAAAGGTGAAATAGGCTTCTGTCCAGTGATGCACCGACAAAACCCGCTGTACATTGAATGCTGCCATCGCACACATCCCCATCTGATTGATTTGATTAAGCCGTTTTGGCGCTGCCCGGCACCGCCGG
>JBHAET010000046.1:0-10940 GCA_041855705.1 Neisseriaceae bacterium | reverse complement strand
TTTTGGCCACGGTGTCCACGCTCAGGCCGCCGTAATGCAGGCCGGGCGTACTGCGTCCGTGGCTGCGGCGCACCAGTGCCACCAGACGGGCCGCCACTTCATCCAGGGCAAACGGCTTGCACAAATAATCATCCGCCCCGCCGTTGAGCCCGGCCAGGCGGTCGGGCAAGGCGTCGCGGGCGGTGAGAATCAGCACCGGCTGCACCAGTCCCTGCCGGCGCCAGTCGGCCAGAATCCGCATGCCGTCTTCATCGGGCAGGCTCAAATCCAGCACCACCGCATCATAAGGTGCGGCCGGCAATGCCTGCCGGCCGTGGCGGCCGTTCTGAAACCAGTCGGTCGCAAAACCCAGCTTGTTCAAACCGCGTTGCAGGCCGTCACCAATGTGCGGGTCATCTTCAATCAGCAAAATACGCATGGCAGGCTCACGAATCGGTGTTATCGGCATCCGTTGCCTGCGGCCGGTTTTTGCGGCCGGTGATCATGGCCAGCGGCAGATTGGTTTTCTCCAGCCAGGACATCGCCACCGCCGAGGCCACATGTAGCGCCACCAGGGGAATCAGGCTGTTGGCGAGGATTTCGTGGATTTCTTCCAGCCGCTCGTCGCCCCAGAACCGGTCGGTGCCCATCAGGTAGCCGCTGACCCCGAGTCCGAGCACCACCGCCCACAACACCAGCATCATCACCGCGCCGTAAGGGTTGTGCCCCGGATGCGGATCCGGTTCGCGTTTGAGCAGGCGGCGGGTGTGGGCCGCCAGACGCGAGGGGGTCGGCCAGAAATCGCTGAAGCGGGCATAAGGGCTGCCCACCAGTCCCCACAGCAGGCGGAACAGCACAATCCCGGCCGCGGTATAGCCCAGATAACGGTGAATGTCGCCGCCTTCTTCGGTAACGGCCAGATTGGCCAGCACGCAGGCGGCCAGACCCCAATGGCACAGACGCACCGGCAAGTCCCAGACTTTGATTTGATTCATGGTTTGCAGTCCTGATAAATGGCTCGGCAGCGGCAGCGACCGCATGGCACGGGCATGGCAACTGTCTGGAAAAACCGGCAAAACCTGCTTTCAGGCAGCCTTGCCGGTTGGCGGAATGATTCAGTCATCGATTTCGGTCTTCACCGGTTTGCCAGTTTTGGTGTCGAAATAAATCTCCACTTTCTGGCCTTGGCGGTTTTTACCATAAATCTCGTAACAATGGTCGCTGAGTTTGAAACGGCGGATTTCATAACCCTGCTGTTTCAACTGCTGCTGGAACTGTTGCGGCGCAATGCGCTCGCTTTCCGGATGCGGGGTGCATTTGGGGCCGGCCAGGGCGGCCAGTGAAGTGCCGGCCAGCAACAGGGCGAAGGCGGTTTGTTTCAAATAAGTCATGGTTTGCTTTCCATTTTGAACATCACAAGGGAATCGGTTGATGGCACCGGACACAGCGTCTTTCGCCATGGAGTGCATTAAACCATGCCCGGCTTAAGGCAAACTTAAACACTTGCCGTTCCAACACCGGTCTTGGGACGGCAACGCTGCGGACAAGGCAAGCATGCCCAAGCCACCCGGATGCGGGTAAAATGGCCCACCGTTCATCACCCATCTCATCAATACCATGTCAATCCGCCAGCTTGCCCCCACGCCCGTATGGCAATGGTTTGCCGATATTTGCGCCGTGCCGCACCCTTCCCATCAAGAAGCCGCCCTGTGCGCACACATCATGGCCCGGGCCCGGGCACACGGCTTGGCGGTGCGACAAGACGAACGGGGCAATGTCTATCTGACAAAGCCGGCCCACGGTACCGACATGGCGGCCAAGGCCGGTGTGATTTTGCAGGCACACATCGACATGGTGGCGCAAAAAACCCTCGCCACCGCCCACGATTTCAGCCGCGATCCGATCCGGCCCCGCATAGCCGGCGATTGGGTGTCGGCCGAAGACACCACCTTGGGCGCCGATAACGGCATTGGTGCCGCCATGGCCCTGGCGGTTGCCTTTGCCGATGACATCGTGCATCCGCCGCTGGAAGTGCTGCTGACGGTGGAGGAGGAAACCGGAATGGGCGGGGTGCGCGCGGTGCGTGCAGACTGGCTGCAGGGCCGCTATCTGCTCAATCTGGACAGCGAAGTGCATGGCAGCCTGTATGTGGGGTGTGCCGGCGGTCGCGACGCCGAACTGACCCTGCCGCTGACACGCCACAACAGCGAAGGCCAACGCTGGCGCATCCAGGTTAACGGTCTGCTTGGCGGCCATTCCGGCATCGACATCCACCGTGGCCGCGGCAATGCCATCACCCTGTTGGCCGACACCCTCAGCCAGTTGGCCGCGACCCTGGATCTGCGGCTGGCCGAATTGCACGGCGGCCAGCTGCGCAACGTGATTCCGCGCGAAGCCTGGGCCGACATTGTGGTGCCCGCCGCACAGGAGCAGGCCTTGCACACCTTGCTGGCCTCGGCCGAGCAGCAGGCGCGCAGCGAGTTGGGCGAACACGGCCGGATGCTGCGCATCCGCGCCGAAGCCGCCGGCACCGGTGGCCGCGCCTGCGGCCCAAGCGACAGCCGGCACCTGATCGACCTGCTGCTGGCCTTGCCCGACGGCGTGATGCGCTGGAGCGACGATTTTGACGACGTGGTGGAAACATCGCTGTGTCTGAGTGTGGCGCACACCGAAGCCGAGCAGCTGCACATCTGCCTGTTGATGCGCTCCCTGCTCGAAACCCCCAAAGACGCCCTCGGCCGGCGGCTGGCCGCCATCGCCCGCCTCAGCGGCGCCAGCCTGTCTTTGTTTGGCGATTATCCGGGCTGGGCGCCCGATGCCCGCTCGCCCCTGCTGGCCGCCGCGCAAACCGTTTTCACCCGCCAATCAGGCCGGCCGCCCAAAATCGAAGTGCTGCACGCCGGACTGGAATGCGGCCTGTTGCACCAACGGCTGCCAGAAGTGGCGATGATTTCGTTTGGCCCCACCATTGAAGGCGCGCATACACCACGCGAGCGCGTACACATCGGCACCGTGGCCGACTGCTGGCAACTGCTGCTGGCGCTGCTCACCGCCACCCCGGCCGAGCCGCCGGCGCCCGCCTCTTTTGCCCAATCACCTTGCCCGGCCACCCCGTGAAACCCGCATACCGCCTTTTTTTCGCCCGCCGGCTGCATCTGCTGGCCATCGGCTGTACCGCGGCCGCCCTGCTGGGGCAACTGCCGCACTGGCTGGCCGAGCTGTTCTCCCATTTTATGCCGCATTACGCACTGGTGATGCTGGCGGCCGGCTTGGTCTGCTCCGGCCGCCGCCGCATCGTGTGGCTTCTGCTCGGTGTGCTGCTGACCGGCCTGCTGGTACAGCCCCTGCCCCGTCCCGTACCGCCCGAACAACCACAACACAGCCTGCTGTGGTACAACGTCCATCTGCACAACCCGGATGCCGCCGCCGAAAGCCGGCGCATGGTGGCATGGCAGCCCGATGTGGTGGCGCTGGCCGAAATCAATCTCAACGATGCGGGCTGGCAGGCCTTGCGCGCCGCCTACCCTCATGGCTGCGAACACCGTGACGACGGCAGCCCGTTTGCATTGGTGCTGTGGTCGCGCCGGCCACTGGACAGCTGCCATGTCCGTTTTGCCGGCACCGCCGGTCTGGATTTCCCCTACATCCGCGCCCAAATGGGCCCAACCACGCTGTATGCCCTGCATCCGCCACCACCGGTTTCGGAAGCAATGGCCACCGCCCGCAAGCATTATCTGCACACCGCCGCCACCGAAATGGCCCATGATGCGCAGGTGCTGGCGGTGGGAGACCTGAACAGCAGTCCATATTCCCCCGTGTTCCGCCACCTGACGACGGTTGCCGGGGTGACGCCGCAAACCCTGTTTGCCCTGCCCACTTGGCAACCGCTTTGGCTCAACATCGACCATGTTCTGGCCCGCAATCTGCGGGTGTCGGTACAAGCGATGCCATGGCAGGCCTCCGACCACCGCCCCATGCGGGTATTCTGGTGAGATTGGGCAAGCACACCGCACGGGACAAGTCGGTCTGGTTGCGCTTGCTTCATCAAAAAAAGCTGCCTGAAACGGTTTTCAGGCAGCCTTTAAAACATGATGTACCTTGGGTTCAACCATCCAACTGGCTGTTGTCCGGGGCCAGCACCGTGCGGTTGCCATTGCCCTCGGCCGCCGACACAATGCCGTCGGCCTCCATTTGCTCCACCAGCCGTGCGGCACGGTTGTAACCGATGCGCAAATGGCGCTGCACCGAGGAAATGCTGGCCTTGCGGGTTTTGACCACCACCGCCACTGCCTCATCATACAGCGGATCCTGCTCGTCTTCGCCGCCACCGCTGCGGCCGCCGCTGTTGGCATTGCTGAACAAATCGTCTTCGCCAACGCCGGCGGTCAGAATGTCGTCAATGTAATTGGGCTCGCCAAACTGCTTGAGGTATTCCACCACGCCGTGCACTTCTTCGTCGGCGACAAACGCACCGTGTACCCGGCGCGGATAGCCGGTACCCGGCGGCAAAAACAGCATGTCGCCCTGACCAAGCAGGTTTTCGGCCCCCATCTGGTCGAGAATGGTGCGACTGTCCACCTTGCTCGACACCTGAAATGCGATGCGGGTCGGAATATTGGCCTTGATCAAACCGGTAATCACGTCCACGCTGGGACGCTGGGTGGCCAGAATCAAGTGGATGCCGGCGGCGCGTGCCTTTTGTGCCAGGCGTGCAATCAATTCCTCGATTTTCTTGCCGGCGGTCATCATCAGATCGGCAAATTCGTCCACCACCACCACAATGAACGGCAGTTTTTCCAAAGGCTCCGGATCGTCCGGGGTCAATGAAAACGGATTGGCCAGCTTTTGGCCGCGCTGGGCCGCTTCCGCCACTTTCTGGTTGAAGCCGGCCAGATTGCGCACCCCGACATGGCTCATCAGCCGGTAGCGTTTTTCCATTTCGTTGACACACCAGGTCAGTGCATTGGCGGCCAGTTTCATGTCGGTCACCACCGGGGCCAACAGGTGCGGAATGCCTTCGTAAATCGACAACTCCAGCATTTTCGGATCGATCATGATCAGGCGCACTTCTTCCGGCGTGGCCTTGAACAGCATCGACAGAATCATGGCGTTGACCCCCACCGACTTGCCCGAACCGGTGGTACCGGCCACCAGCAAGTGCGGGGCTTTGGCCAAATCGGTCACCACCGGTTCACCGGTGATGTCCTGCCCCAGTGCCAGGGTCAGTTTGGAGCGCGACTCCTGGAACACCGGTGCATTGAAAATTTCGCTCAGGCGGATGATCTGCCGCTTCGGATTGGGCAATTCCAGCCCCATGCAGGTTTTGCCGGGAATGGTTTCCACCACCCGGATGGCAGCAAAACCCAGGCTGCGGGCCAGGTCTTTTTCCAGATTCACCACCTGGTTGCCGCGCACGCCTTGCGCCGGTTCGATTTCATAACGGGTGATCACCGGCCCGGCATAGGCATCGACCACGCTGACTTTGACCTTGAATTCGGCCAGTTTTTCCTCAATGGTGATGCCGTTGTCCAGCAATGCCTCTTCGCTGAGGCTGGCCGACGGATCAAATTGCGGCGGCAGCAACAAATCCAGTCCGGGCAAAGTGAGCTTGGGGGTCTCCGGCACTGGAGTCGGCGCACGCTGCATGGCGGCCTGCAATGCCAAGCCCATGGCCGTTTGCGGCTGCGTGGCCACCGCCGACGTTGCAGCCGGTGGTGACTGCACCGCTGGTGGCGGGGCAGGCGGCGGAGTTATTTGGCCGCCGGCAGCCGGGGCTGCCTGAAACATGGCGGCCGGCACCGGCGGTACCGGCTGCGGTTGGGTCTGTGACTGACTCAATTGCCACGGCGGCAAATCCGCTTCGGCGGCATCGGTGGCCACCGGCACATCGGTCTGCCATGGCGGTGTCTCGGTTGCCGAAACCGCCATTGGTCCCCAGGCCGGCTGCGCGGGCAAGGGCTCGCGGGCTGGGCTGGGACTGCCGCTGGCCGGCCAGGCATGGCCGGACTCAGACAAGGGTGCCGCATCATCGTCGGCCGGACTGTTGGCCGACTCGCTGGTCAGCCGGTCGCTGATCGACCACGTGGGGCTGTCGGTGATGTGCACCACCGGCGCGGCGGCCGGTACGGCAATGCTGGCCGCCGGCGGCGGTTCGTTCAGTGCCTCCGGTGCCGGTACTGTTTCAGCCGCTGCTTCGGCAGCAGCCGGCGTGGCCGCCAGTGTCGGCTGGTAAGGGGTAAACCGGGTCGAAATCGGCACATTGCCGGCCGCTGCGGTGGCCGCGGCCACCGGCGACAGTTTCAGGGTGTGGCTCTGGCCAATGCGGGCCGCTGCCGGAATCACACTTTCGCGTACCGTGGTGCGGCGGAAGGTGTTTTTGTGCCGGTTGACCGGCGAATCGGTTTTGGCCAGATTGGCCAAAACCTCGTCTTCGGCAATCACCGCCAATTCCGGCACAATCTGTGTTGCCGCTACGGCCGGACCTTGTTCGCGCCGACGTGCCAGGCGCTGACGCAACAAGTTGCTGCGGATGTCTTCCTCACCGATCACGGCCAATGGCGGACGCGCTGCCGCTGCCGGCGCAACGGCCGCCGTGTCCGCTGCCGGCGCGGTTGCCGGTGTACGGCGCGGCGTTTTGGCCGGTGGCAACCAGTCCAAATCAATCACCTCCAGCGGTTCACTGGCCGGTTTGGCCGCCCGTTGGCGGGTGGCCTCTTCTAGACTGATCACTTCCGGTTCCGGCGCCGGCGGCTCGGCCTCGGCAACAGCCAGCTGACGGGTGGCTTCTTCCAGGCTGATCACTTCCGGTACGGCGGTAGGTACCGCTTCGCTGGCCTTGGGGGCCAGCTGCCGAGTAGCCTCTTCCAGACTAATGACCTCGGGCTCCACCCAGCCGACCTCGGATTCGGCCGGCGGTGCATCATCCAGCGGCGCATGTTCGAACAACGGAATGTCGGCAGCTGCATCAGCGGCTTCGGTATCGGCGGCAGGCTGGCTACCGGATGCGGCAGATTCGCTCCCGTCATCGGCCACTGGCTCTGTTTTGAGCGCTTGGGCAAAAATCGGCAATTCGGCCAGCACTTCATCGCTGCCCAAGCGGTTTTTGTCATCTTCGGTCAGTGCCGCCGCGGCCTTGAAGCGCGGATTGATCTGCTGCATCTGTTGCTGGGCCCGCTGGTGCAAGGCCTGGCTGGCCTCATCGGCACGGGCACGTTCGCGCATATTGTTGAGATTCGGCCCCACCCGTGCCGGCGGCGTATCGGCAGCCATGTCGCCATTGGCCTCATCGGACACATGCCGGCTCAAATAGGCCAACTCCAGCCGCCATTCGCGTTCCTGGCGTCCACGCCACCACAACAGGCCGGCAATGGCCAGCATCAGCAACAACAGTATCATCCACCACATAAATTCAGTACTTCCATTGCAACCTACCCGTTGCTGCTGGCAAGGCAGCGGCAACGGGTAGGCAGGGGTTAGCGGGTATCGGCACCCACCGTCACCTCGATGTTGTCAATCAGCCGGGTGCTGCCCAAACGTGCTGCGGCCACAATCACCACCTGTGGATCGCCCACATGGGCCACTTCCAGGGTGTCGGCATGGCGCACTTCAACATAATCCACCTGCCAGTCCTGCTCCTGCAAGGCAGCCACGGCCGCCTGCTCCAATACCGCATAATCCTGGCGGCCGCTGCGGATGGCGGCGGCCATTTCACTCAACAGGCGGTACAGCTGTGGCGCCCGGGCCCGTTCGGCTGGGCTCAGGTAAGCATTGCGGCTGGACAGTGCCAGTCCGTCTTCGGCACGGCCGGTATCCACCGGCACAATGTCGACATTGAAATTCAGGTCGGCCACCATGCCGCGAATGATGGCCAGTTGCTGGTAGTCTTTCTTGCCAAAACAGGCCACATCCGGAGCCACGATGTTGAACAGTTTGGCCACCACCGTGGCCACCCCGCGAAAGTGACCGGGACGGAAACGACCGCACAATTCGTTTTGTAAATGCGGCGGCTCGACATTGTAAGCTTGCGATACATGCGGATACAGCTCGTGCTCGTCGGGTGCAAACAGCACATCGACACCGGCATGCTGCAGTTTGTCGGCATCTTCCTGCAAAGTGCGCGGATAACGGTCAAAATCCTCACCTTGGCCAAATTGCAAACGGTTGACAAAAATACTCACCACCACCGCATCGGCCCGCTGCCGCGCCGCAGTGACCAAGGCCAGATGCCCCTGGTGCAAATTGCCCATGGTGGGCACAAATGCCACCCGACCCGCTTGGGCGCGCCATTGCCGCAACTGGTCGATGGTATGAATGATCTGCATAAAATTTCCCGCTGGCACGCGCCACGGCCCATGGCTTGTGCCATCAGTCGCGGTGCGCAAACCGGGCGATTATAAACCATTTCCCCGGCAAAGCGAACGCAAGCGCCACCGCCGGTACAAGTGCCAACCCCCGTACGGAATGGTTGCCTCCTGCGGCATCCGAATGTCGGCCAATCATGCCGTCGGCATTCATTACCATCAACACAAAGACCATGTACCGCATCCATCACCACCACACAATGAGGCAGTACGCCAACCCTCGCACTGATTTTATGTTTATGTTAAAATTGCGTTTTTACCGTTAACCGAGCCGCTGTGCAAGACAGCGGCGTCTGCATTCCCTGTTGTCCCTTCTGGAGCTTAATATGAAATTGAATCGCTTGCTGGCCACTGCGTTGGCCTGTTCTTCCCTGCTGCTGGCCGCCTGTGGTGGTGGCAACCCGTCTGCGGCATCGGCACCGGCTTCGGCTGCCGATCAGGCCGCCAGCAACACCCACACCAGCAAAACCTATACTGTCGGCCTGAATGCCGAGTTTGCCCCGTTCGAATCGCAAGGTGCCGGCGGTGAGCTGGAAGGCTTTGACATCGACCTGATGCGCGCCATGGCCAAGGCCGGGGGCTTTGAAGTCAACTTCAAAAACCAGCCTTGGGACGGCTTGTTCTCCGGCCTGAGCAACGGCGACTTTGACATTCTGGCCTCTGCTGTCACCATTACCGACGAGCGCCGCCAAAGCATGGCCTTTTCCGAGCCCTATTTTGAAATCACCCAAGTGGTGCTGGTACCCAATGGCCGCAATGTCCAATCGGTAGAAGATTTGAAAAACATGGCCCGCATCGGGGTGGTGACCGGCAATACCGGCGATTTGGCCGCCCAAAAACTGCTGGGTGCCACCAGCCCGAAAATTGCCCGTTTCGAAAGCCTGCCGCTGGTGCTCAAGGAAGTGGAAAACGGCGGTGTTGATGCGGTCATCAGCGACAGCGCCGTGGTGGGCAATTACATTAAAAACAATAGCGATAAAGGCTTCACCATGATCAGCGTGCCGGATTTTGAGGTCGAGCACTACGGTTTTGCCGTGCGCCCGAACGACACCGAAACCCTGACCGTACTGAACCAGGCTTTGCAAAAAGTGCGTGACAGCGGCGAATATGACCGCATTCACGACCGCTATTTTGTGCGCCAGCCGGCCGTACAAGCCAGCCAGGCCAGCCAATAAGCTGGTCCCGGCGCCATCCTGTCAAAAAGGCTGCCTGAAACCGTTTCGTCATGGTTTCAGGCAGCCTGAGACCTTTGCGAAATACCAGCTACCCCATCCAAACGGTTACCTGAACAATCAAGGTAACCGTTTTTTCATTTTCAGACGTGTTTCTCGTCCATATTTCCCCCAATTAGCCCCTTTATCGGGGTGCCCATTGCCTTTTCAGGCAGCAGCAGGCGCACGAAGCCTGTTGGCTGCCTTTAGCAGGTTCAGGCACACCGCTTTCAAATGGCTTTGCGCCAGCACTTTCCGTAAGCCAAAATAACGCGCTCTTTTACAGCCGAACTTCCGGTGCAGCGTACCGAAGGTTTGCTCGACCACATAATGCACTTTCGATAGCTGCGTATTGCGCTGTTTATCCTGCTCCGTTAAAGGTTTGCCCCGGTGTGCCCTACGCATAATGCCGTCGGATAGCCGTTTGCTTTGCAGGTGTTCACGGTTGGTTTTACTGTCATATCCCTTTCTGCATAGACAGTTGTTTTGGGTGCGATGTCGGCCAATAGCGGTTCGAAATGGTTGCACTCGTGGATGTTGGCCGGGGTGATGTGCAGTTTCTCGATATAGCCTTCCCAATCGGTGCGGGTGTGTTGTTTGTAGCCTAAGGTGAATTTGCCGTCCTTCTTCACACAGCGCGCATCAAAAGAAATTCAGACGGGTAGCTAAACAACGCTCCAATTCCGGATCGGAGAGGCTGTGCCATTGGCCGGGCAAGACGGCTTTGAACATGGGCAGTAGCGGATAGGCGGGGTGGTCGCGGATGTAACGGGTCTTTTGTCGGTTGAGCAGTTGTTCGATGGGCTGCCAATCGAGTAGTCGGTTGATTTTGAGCAACGGGTAGCTGTTGATATGTTTGCTTATCATGATTTGGGCTTGTTTGTGGAAAAAGCTGCTCATAAAAAAACTCCTCTGAATTCTTTAAGGGAATTTAGAGGAGTTTTTGGGCTTTTGCAAAGGTCTCAGTCTTTGATAACCTTTTGCAGCGTTACTTTGGAAGCATCGGGAAAGATTTCGGTATAAACCTTGTCGCCTCGTTTGAGGATGCCCGAAAATGATGGTTTTACCACCCGCTCCGCACCTGTGCTCATCTCAGATGCGCTTTGCACCGAAATAGGATTTGTCTAATTCTACGATGCCGTAGAAAGGCGTGTGCTGTTCGCATTCGTCAGCTAAGCGCCGGCGAACGCAACTTCAGGTACAGGCTGTTGATGCTTCTGACACTGATTCCTGTCAGTTTGGTGGTATCAGTACCCGAAGTATCAATAATCTGTTTCTCAAACTGCGTTGCCGTATGGCCGCTGAATGTGAACGGCAAACTCCCTTTGCCGGTGTGGTCGAACTGGACGAATCCTACTTTGTCGCCAAACGCATCCGAGGTAAACGCGGG
>JBHAET010000045.1:0-7770 GCA_041855705.1 Neisseriaceae bacterium | reverse complement strand
TATGAGTCCCCTGCTCTAACCCCTGAGCTACAGGCCCGCAAAGGCGGCATTGTAGCGGCATCGGTGTCGGCGGGCAAGCGGGAAAGCCGGTTTATTGTTTGCCCTCTTCGCTGTCCAGAAAGCTTTTCAGGCGGTCGCTGCGCGAAGGGTGGCGCAGTTTGCGCAGGGCTTTGGCTTCAATTTGCCGGATGCGCTCGCGGGTAACGTCAAATTGTTTGCCCACTTCTTCCAGTGTGTGGTCGGTATTCATGTCAATGCCAAAACGCATGCGCAAAACCTTGGCTTCGCGCGGCGTCAGGCTTTCGAGCACGTCTTTGGTGACTTCGCGCAGGCTGGAGTACATGGCGGCGTCGGCCGGGGCGATGTTGTTGGCATCTTCGATGAAATCGCCCAAATGGCTGTCGTCATCGTCACCGATCGGGGTTTCCATCGAAATCGGCTCTTTGGCGATTTTCATGATCTTGCGGATTTTATCTTCCGGCATTTCCATTAGTTCGGCCAGTTTGGCAGAATCGGGCTCTTCGCCGGTTTCCTGCAGGTATTGTCGCGAAATGCGGTTCATTTTGTTGATGGTTTCGATCATGTGCACCGGAATGCGGATGGTGCGTGCCTGATCGGCAATCGAGCGAGTAATGGCCTGCCGGATCCACCAGGTGGCATAGGTGGAAAATTTGTAGCCGCGGCGGTATTCAAATTTGTCCACCGCTTTCATCAGGCCGATGTTACCCTCTTGAATCAAGTCCAGAAACTGCAAGCCGCGGTTGGTGTATTTTTTGGCAATCGAAATCACCAGCCGCAGGTTGGCCTGAATCATTTCCTGTTTGGCGGCAGCGGTTTCCTGCTCGCTCTTGATCATGTTTTTGTTGATTTCCTTGAGCTCTTCAATGGAAATCTGGGCTTCTTTTTCCAGATCGGCCAAGGCGCTTTGCTTTTCGATGATCGCGTACTGGAAGCGGGCCAGGGCTTCGTTCCATACCCGGTTTTTGGCCAGTTCGGCCTCCACCCAGGCCAGATTGGTCGGCTGTGGCACAAAGCTGTTGATGAAATGGTCGCGGTCCATGTGCACGCGGTTGAGTGCGATGTCGCGGATGTCGCGTTCCAGTTTGCGGATTTGTTCGACGCGGCCGCGCAGTTTGTCGCACAGGCTTTCGATCTGGCGGGTGGAGAAACGCACTTGCAGCAATTCGTCGGCAATCCGTTCGCGCAAGGCCAAGTATTGGCTGTCTTTGCTGTGTTTTTGCTGCAATACCGCCACCATGTCGTTGTACAGTTGCTGGATGCCGTCGAAATGGGTCAGGGTTTTCTGTTTCAGTTCTTCCAAATTGGCAGAGGCGGCCAGTGCGCTGTCGTTGTCGCCACCGTCTTCGTCCTCTTCGTCATCATCGTCGTCACTGTCGGCCTCATCGGCAGCGCCATCGGTCTCGGCCGTGTCGTTGCTGACACCGATGCCCAGTTCGTCCAGCAATTCTTCGGCCGGGTCAACAATGGCTTCCACCACTTCGTCAACCTTGATTTCGTCGCTGCGCACGCGATCAATCAGGGCCAAGATTTCCGCCACCGAACCCGGGCAGGCGGAGATGGCCTGAATCATGTTGCGCAGGGCATTTTCGATTTTTTTGGCAATGATGATTTCGTCTTCGCGGGTCAGCAGATCTACCTGACCCATTTCGCGCATGTACATGCGTACCGGATCGGTGGTGCGGCCAAATTCGTTGTCGGCACTGGACAGGGCTGCCTCGGCTTCGGCCACCGCATCGTCATCGGTCATGGTGGCGGTATTGTCGCCCATCAGCAGGGCTTCGGCATCTGGTGCCTCTTCGGTTACCTGGATGCCAAGGCCGGCGATCATGGTCACGATGTTGTCGATCTGTTCGGCATCCGACATGTCATCGGGCAGGGCATCGTTGATTTCGGCATAGGTGATGTAGCCGCGGTCTTTGCCCAGAATGATCAGTTGGCGCAAGCGCGCCCGCTGTTCTTCGGGGGTCAGCGGGCGGTTGCTGTCTTGTTCGTCTTCGTATTCGGTGTGTTGGGTGTGATCTTGGGCCATGTCGGTACACTCGGTCGGGGTTGTTCGGGGCGGTGTCGGAAAGCTTGTATTATGGTTGATGGTTGGGTTGCAGCGGATGGTGCGCCCGGTTGGGGGTGTCGTGTTGCTATTTGGCACGCAACAGGGTCAGCAGCAGTTTTTGTTCATCAGGGCTCAGACCACCATGCCGATTTTTCTGTTTTAACATTTCAATTTGGGCGTATTTTAACTCATTTAACAGCTTTTTCATGCCGATTTTGAAATCAGTGCAATCTTCTTCGCTGTCGGAGGCAACGATTTCAGGGTTGCTCATCGCCTGACGAAAAATGTGGTGCAGGGTGGCTTCGTATTCGCTGCCGCGCATCATTTCCAGTACCGCACCGCTGGTCAGCGGGGTGATGGCGGTTTGGATGCGTTCGGCCAGACTGGCCAGACAGGCCATGTCGCCTTCCAGGTCCACATGTTCGGGCAGCTCTGTATATACGGCCCATTGCGGATTTATCAATAGTGCCCGGATCTGTTTTTGCACCAGGGTGCTCATTTCAGGCTGCCTGAAGGTTTGTTACGGCAGCCGGTAACGCTTTTGTTGCACCTGGCGGCGGGGCGCTTCCTGCCCGAGCAGCCGGGCCAGATTGTATTCATCAATGCCCACCAGCCGGCCCAGTTCCTGGCGCAGCAAATAGGCCAGCGCCGGTGCCTGGATCTGTGCCAGCAGCGGGGCGGCGGTTTTGATCAGTTCTGCCTTGCCCTCCTGGGTGTCCAGATTCAGGCCGGCCGACAATGCGCTCCAGAAATAAGCCGACAAAGGCTGGCTCTGGTGCAGGAGGGCATCTTCAAACACGGCTTTGCCGTGGGTGCGGACGTAGCTGTCCGGATCGTGTTCGGCCGGCAAAAACAGGAAATACAGTGCCTTGTCGTCTTTCAGCTGGGGCAGGGCATTTTCCAGCGCACGCCAAGCGGCCTTGCGGCCGGCCTGATCGCCATCAAAGCAGAAATAAATGCTGTCGCTCTGGCGCATCAGCAGCTTGATGTGTTCGGCCGTGGTGGCGGTGCCGAGGGCAGCCACCGCATAACCGATGCCGTATTGTGCCAGTGCCACCGCATCCATATAGCCTTCCACCACCAGGATGCGACCGGCGTCTTTGATGGCGGCACGGGCTTCGAACAGGCCGTACAGGTTGCGGCCTTTGTCGAACAGTGGGGTGTCTGGCGAATTGAGGTATTTGGGCTTGCTGTCATCCAGTACCCGTCCGCCAAAACCGATCACGTGGCCGCGGGTGTCGCGGATCGGAAACATGATGCGGTGGCGAAAACGGTCGTAATGCCGGTCGCGCTCTTCGTTGTACACCACTTGTCCGCTGTCGATCAGCGCGTTGCTGGGATAGGGCTGGAATACTGCGGCCAAGGGCTGCCAGCCTTCGGGTGCATAACCCAAACCGTAGTGCTCGATCACGGCATCACTCAGGCCGCGTGCGTGCAGGTAATGGCGGGCCGGCGGATGACGCTGCAGGCAGTCGGTATAGAATGCGGCACAGGCTTCGGTGGTGGCCTCCAGGGTTTGCTGTTGCTGCTTGCGCTCGGCCTTTTGCTGCGGATGCTCGCCCGGGTGGCTGCTGTGCGGCACGGTGAGGCCGACGCGGTCTGCCAGGTATTGCACGGCCTCGATAAAGGACAGCCCCTGGTATTCCATGACAAAACCAATGGCCGAGCCATGGGCGCCACAGCCGAAGCAGTGGTAAAACTGCTTGCTCGGGCTCACCGAGAACGACGGTGATTTCTCCTTGTGAAACGGGCAGCAGGCCATGTAGTTGGCGCCGCCTTTTTTCAGCGGCACCCGCTCGTCGATGATGTCGACGATGTCCACTTTGGCCAGTAATTCATCAATGAATTCGGACGGAATCATGGGTACATCCGGTGGGCGGTTCGGGCCGGTTTGAGGCTGCCTGAACGCTTACGACAGGGCGGCTTTGACTGCCCGGTTGACTTCGCCCATGTCGGCCTTGCCGGCCAGGCGGGTTTTCAGCAATCCCATGACCTTGCCCATGTCGGCCATGCCCGCGGCACCGGTTTCGGCCACTGCAGCGGCAACCGCGTCGGCAATGGCGGCCGGCGACAGCATTTCCGGCAAATAGCCGGTGAGTACCGCAATTTCGGCCTGTTCCTTGTCGGCCAAATCGTGGCGGCCGGCCTCGGCATAGATGCGGGCCGATTCTTTGCGCTGTTTGATCATTTTGCCGATGATGGCGGTGATGTGGGCATCATCGGCCTCACAACGCTGATCAACCTCGTATTGCTTGATTTCGGCATTCACCAGCCGGATGGTGGACAGGGCCACCGCCTGTTTCTGGCGCATGGCGGTTTTCATGTCATCAATCAGTTGTTGTTTCAGGCTCATGGCGGGCTCGCAGGGGCAGGGGTGAAGCAAAAAACACCGCAACGCTGGGCGATGCGGTGTTGTCTTCGCTGGTAAAAGCGTTGTGATCCGGTATCTTAATAGAATTTCGGCGGCAGTTGCTGGCTGCGCAGACGTTTTTGCAGGCGTTTCACCGCAGCGGCTTTTTTGCGTTTGCGCTCGGTGGTCGGTTTTTCGTAGGCTTCGCGGGCGCGCAGCTCGGTCAGCAGACCGGTTTTTTCCACCGCGCGTTTGAAACGGCGCATGGCGACTTCAAAGGGTTCGTTTTCTTTGACACGGATTGCAGGCATGTGGGACATCCTCAATAAATCGGGTTTCAGGCAGCCCGCTGGACGGGGCCGCACCATAAAATAAGGTTTGCAAAATATTTTGCTCGGATTCGGCAATCGGCAGGATTGCCGGGCACGTCTTGGGCCGGATGGCCGGGCGCCGTGCAAGCCGGTGTACAAATCACCACCTTCCAGGGCCGGTACCGCAGAGATGGGTGCCGGTGGTATGAATCAACGCAAAAATATCCCGGCATTATGCTGTGTTGTGCGGCGGGTGTCAAGCAAGATGGTGCAAACACCTTACAGGCGGGTAACGCGCCGTACCTGGGGAATGGACTGCAAGGCGCGGATAATGCGGTTGAGTTGGTCCAAGTGCCGTACGCGCAGGGCAAAGCGGAATTCGATGAAGCCGTCCACGCCGTCTTGCTTGCGCGAAGGCGTGTCCACCGACTCGATGTTGGCATCGTGCGAGGAAATGGCTTGGGCCATGGCCAGCAACAGGCCGTGACTGTCCACCGACAAGACACTCAGGCCGATGTGATAACTGTTGGCTGCCAAGTCGTCCCAATCGGCATCCAGCTGGTTGTCGGGGTCGGACTTGAGCAGGTTGGGGCAGTTGTCGCGGTGGATGATCATGCCCTGATCCTTGATCAGCACCGCCTTGATGCTGTCGCCGGGAATCGGGCTGCAGCACTGCGCCAGATGCACGCGGCCGGTTTCGTTGCCGGACACCTTGATGGGGGAAAGCTTGACCGTGTCACCCAGGTGCTGGCCGGCCAGTTCGGCAATGTGCATGGCCACCGATACCGGTTGCAACCGGCCCATGCCCACGTCGTACAGCACTTCTTCAAACGATGTCTGTTTGGTGGCCAGATCATCCAGATAGGCCGCCTTCAGGTTTTCCGACAGCAGCACATTGGGCGGCAGCAGGCTGGAGAGGGCTTTTTGCAGCAGGTTTTCGCCCAGATTGACCGCGTCGGCGCGGTTCATGTGCTTGATCTGGTTTTTGATGGCGCTGCGGGCGCGGCTGGAAACCGCAAAATTGAGCCAGGCCGGGTTGGGACGGGCTTTTTCGGAAGTGATGATTTCCACGGTGTCGCCGGTGTGCAGACGGGTGCGCAGCGGCATCATGTTGTGGTTGATGCGCGCGGCCACCGTGCGTTTGCCGATGTCCGAGTGCACGGCGTAGGCAAAATCAATCGGGGTGGCGCCTTCCGGCAGCACCATGATTTTGCCTTTGGGGGTGAAAATGTAAACTTCGTTCGGAAACAGGTCCACCTTGATGTTTTCCAGAAAATCCAGGGCGTTGTCGCTGTGTTCCTGAAGGTCCAGAATGGCTTGCAGCCATTGGTGGGTGCGCATCTGCGCCTGGGTAAAGCTGGCCTGCTCGCCCGATTTGTACATCCAGTGGCTGGCAATGCCGCCTTCGGCCACGGCATCCATGTCGCGGGTGCGGATCTGTACTTCAATCGGCAGACCGTAGGGGCCGACCAGGGTGGTGTGCAGGCTTTGGTAGCCATTGTTTTTCGGAATGGCGATGTAGTCCTTGATTTTGCCGGGTTTCGGCTTGTAGAGATGGTGCAGGGCGCCCAGTGCCGCATAACAGGCCGGGATGTTGTGCACGATGACCCGAAAGGCGTAAATGTCCATCACCTCGGCAAAGCGCAGGTTTTTGGCCTGCATTTTCTGGTAGATGCTGAACAGGTTTTTCTCGCGGCCCTTGATTTGTGCCTCGATGTTGGCTTCGACCAGCCGCTGGCTGAAGGCGCGCAGGACTTTGCCCACCACATCGCGCCGGTTGCGCCGGCTGGCCTGCAATGCTTTTTCCAATACCCGGTAGCGTGCCGGATGCAGGTGCATGAACGAGAGGTCCTGCAATTCGCGGTACACCTGGTTCAGGCCGATGCGGTTGGCCAGTTGGGCGTAGATTTCGAGGGTTTCCTGGGCAATGCGGCGGCGGCTGTCCGGTTTTTTGGCGTCCAGGGTGCGCATATTGTGCAGCCGGTCGGACAGCTTGACGATGATGATGCGGATGTCGCGGGTCATCGCCAGAATCAGTTTGCGAAAGCTCTCCGCCTGGTGTTCGGCCTGGCTGTTGTATTCCAGCTTTTCCAGTTTCGACAGGCCGTCGACCATGTCGGCAATCGTTTCGCCAAAGGCGTTGGCCAGCTGCATTTTGCTGGTGCCGGTGTCTTCCATCACATCGTGCAGCACCCCGGCACACAGGGCATAAACATCTACCCGCCATTCGGCCAGTTGGGTGGCCACCGCCAGAGGATGGGTAATGTAGGGCACGCCGCTGTTGCGGAATTGGCCGGCGTGGGCGGCAATGCCGAAATCGCAGGCCTGGTTGAGCAGGGCGCGTTCTTCGGCTTTCAGGTAGCCTGCGGTTGCCAGCAGTTGGCTGCGGGCCCGTTCGATGATGTGGTGGTAAACGCTGTCGATTTGTGCCCGGCACAAGGCCAGTTGGGCATCGGCACCGTGGCCGCTGCCGGTGTCGATGGCGGCCATCATTTCCAGGCAAACCGGGCCGAACTGCGGTTCCAGTACCGCAACATCGGCCTGGGTGGCCAAGTCTTCCATCGCCGTTTGCATCAACACCGCGCACAGGGCGTGCACCCGTTGCTGTTCCTTGGCCAGGGTGGTGGTCAGGGCAAAGCTGCGTGCCAGCTTGGGACTGTCCTGGCGGGCGGCCGCCACATCCTGCACATAGGCGCAGGCGGCTTCCAGCATGGCCCAGCGTTCAGCCTTGTTCAGGTAGCCGGCTGCCTGAAACAGGGTCTCGCGCCAGGCGAGAACGTCGGGATGATAGTGGGTGCTGGCGGCAATCATGCGCAAACGGATGGATGAACAGGCATTTATTTGGCGCGGTTGAGCAGTTCGGTGCCGATTTGGCCGGCGGCGATTTCGCGCAGGGCGGTCACGGTGGGCTTGTTGCGGCTGTCATCCACCAGCGGGGTAGAGCCGTTGGCCAGTTGGCGGGCGCGCAGGGCGGCAGTGAGGGTCAGGTCGAAATGGTTGGGAATGCGGCCAATGCAGTCTTCTACGGTAATACGAGC
>JBHAET010000044.1:0-4178 GCA_041855705.1 Neisseriaceae bacterium | reverse complement strand
GCCTGGTCGCGGTTTAAGTCGCCCACCATGGCAATCACCGCCTGGCTGGTGACATAGTGCCGGGCATGGAAACGCACCAGATCATCACGGCCGATGCGGGCCAGGCTGGCTTCGGTTTCGTGCGCGCCGTAACCGTACGGGTGTGTCGGATAATTCAGCTGCTGCAGCTGGCGGCCGGCCAGATAAGCGGGGCGGGTCAGCGCCTGACGCAGGCTGGCGGCGGCGCGGCTTTTTTCGCGTTGCAAGACCTGGGCGTCAAAACGCGGGGCCACCAGAATGCGGTTGGCCAAAGCCAAGGCCGGATGGAGGGTGTCGGCGCGGCTGAGGCTGCGGATGCGGATGCCGCCCCGCTCCAGCTCGCCATAGCTGCTGATGTTGACCGCCAGAGCGCTGATTTTGGCTTTCAGCTGTTCTTCGTCGTCCTCGGCCGTACCACTGTCGAGCAAGCCATTGGCCATGTCGGCCACGCCGGGCTTGCCGGCCTCGTCGCGACGGCTGCCGGCATCAAACGCAATATCGATGTCGACAATCGGATTGTTGTGGCGCGAAACCAGCAGGACGCGGGCACCATTGGGCAGCTGCCATTGCTGGATGTCGAGGGCATGGGCCGGCAGCATCCAGCCGCACAGCAGCCACAGGCAGACAGAAACGGTGCGCAGATTACGGTTCATGGGCAATCTCCGGGGCGGTGGAGGGGTTGGCCGGCAGCGGCTTGAGCACCACTACCGCCGGTTGTTGGGCCTGTAAGAAACGGGCGGCCTGCTGTACGTCGGCCGGACTGACCGCCAGCAAGCGTTGCTGGATGGTGTCCTCCGCCTGCCAGCCCAGACCGGCATTTTCCAGTTCGCCAATGATGCGCGCCTGTACCGCCATGCTGTCTTTGGCATATTCCCGTGCCGCTTCGGTCTGGGTGCGCACCCGCTGCCATTCGGCCTGGCTGATGCCGTGACGGGCAATATCTGCCACTTCCTGCTGCAAGGCGCGTTGCATCTGTTGCGGTGTCACACCCTGGGCCGGATAGGCACTGAGCACAAACAGGCTGTCGCCGCGCGACAGCAAATCATAGCTGCTGCCCACCGCCACCGCCAACGGGCGCTGCCGCACCCAGTGTTTTTGCAGGCGGGCACTGTCGTCACCGGCCAATACCTCATTGAGCACGCTCAGGGCATAGGGCAGTGGCTCGTTCGGCTGTTGCAGGGTGGGGACGCTGTAGGCCAGCGACAGCATGGCCAGGTCGCTGGTGGCTTCGGTTTGCGCCCGGGCGCCGGTTTGTTGCGCGCGCTCGTGCTGTCGCTGGCGTTCGGGCAGCGGCCGGGCCGGCAGGCTGCCAAACAGGCGGCGCACGGTGGCAATCGTGTTCTGGGCGTCCACATCGCCCACAATCACCAAGGTGGCGTTGTTGGGGGCGTACCATTGGCGGTACCAGCCGCGCAAATCGGCTGCCTCCAGCGCGTGCAGATCGGCCATGTAGCCGATGACCGGCGCCCGGTTGTAAGGCTGCCTGAACGCGGTTTGGTACAGCAGTTCCCACAGTTTGCCGCTGGGGCTGTCTTCGGTGCGTTGGAGGCGTTCTTCGCGAATCACCTTCATTTCATTGTCGAAGTCATCATCGCTGAAATTGAGGTTGGCCATGCGGTCGGCCTCCATGCCCAGCACTTCGGGCAGATGGCGGGCGGCCACCGTTTGGTGGTAAACAGTGACCTCGCGGCTGGTATAGGCATTGTCATTGCCGCCCAAGGCCGATACCCGCCGTGAAAACTCGCCGGCTGGCACGCTGGGGGTGCCTTTGAACATCATGTGCTCCAGCGCGTGGCTCAGGCCGGTTTTGCCCGGCTGTTCGTCCTGGCTGCCGACACGGTACCACAGTTGCGAGACCGCAACCGGTGCCCGCTTGTCTTCGCGCACCACCACCTTCATGCCGTTGTCGAGGGTGGCCGATACGGTTTGGGCCTGTGCCAGAGTGGCCGCACAAGCCAGCAGCGCCAGCCAGAGTGCTTGGGTTTTCATTTCGTAAATCCTTGCCCGTGCGTTACAATGCACGCTTTGGTACGCAAAAGCGTGAGCATACCTGTTCAGGCAGCCTGAAGAAAGCCCCGCCGGCACCACGCCTTTCAGTTGGCGCGCTGCGGCGGGGTTGTTGCGGGGCGGCCCGAACACGACGCAAGGCATAAGCATGTTTGGATTATTCCGCAGGAAAAAAAAGCCGCAGGATGAATTGCCGCCGGAAGAGGCGGTTGCGGCAGAGGCGGCCGGCGAGACCGGCGGCGGCGATGAGATTGCCGATACCACGGTGCCGGTAGTGCCTGTGTTGCCGGAAGCGGCAACAGACCCTGCCGGCGGGGAAGAGCCGCCGGCAGCAGAGGCGGCGGATGCTGCTGGGGATGCGGGCGAGCCGCAGCCGTCTGCTTCGGCTGAATGGCCAGTTGAAGCGGTGGCCGAAGCGGCTGCTCCGGATCTGGCTGAAGCCGAACCGGAAACCGCAGCCGATATCGTGACGGATCGCGGGCCGGATGCGGTGCCGCCGCCCGATATGGCAGACCATGCCGAAGCCGTGCCGGCGCCCGAAACCGGTTCTGCCGACGCCGAGCCTGAACCTGAACCTGAGACTGCGCCTGAACCGCCGGTGGAACTGGTGGCCAAAACCGGCTGGGCGGCACGTCTGAAACAGGGTTTGAGCAAGTCGCGCGATAAAATGGCCAAATCATTGGCCGGCGTGTTTGGCGGCGGCAAGATTGACGAAGACTTGTACGAAGAGCTGGAAACCGTACTCTTAACCAGCGACATGGGGGTGGCCGCCACCGAGCGGTTGCTGGAAGACGTGCGCCGGCGGGTGAGCCTGAAGGGCCTGAAAAATGCCGACGAATTGCGCGGCGCTCTCAAAGAGAGCCTGTATGAATTGCTCAAACCGCTGGAGCAGCCTTTGCGGCTGCCTGAAACCCCCAAACCGTTTGTGATCATGATGGCCGGGGTCAACGGTGCCGGGAAAACCACTTCCATCGGCAAACTGGCCAAGGCTTTTCAAAACGAAGGCAAGAGCGTGCTT
Source organism: Neisseriaceae bacterium (assembly GCA_041855705.1). GTDB lineage: Bacteria > Pseudomonadota > Gammaproteobacteria > Burkholderiales > Neisseriaceae > JALJZY01. Next base: position 1,135 of record JBHAET010000044.1, on the reverse strand, counting down.
TTGGCCGCCGGCGACACCTTCCGCGCCGCCGCCCGCGAGCAGTTGCAGCAATGGGGCGAGCGCAACCAGGTCACCGTGATTGCCCAGGCTTCCGGCGATTCGGCGGCGGTGTGTTTTGATGCGGTGGAGGCGGCCAAGGCGCGCGGCATCGATGTGGTGCTGGCCGATACCGCCGGCCGCCTGCCCACCCAGCTGCACCTGATGGAAGAAATCAAAAAAGTGAAGCGGGTGGTACAAAAAGCGCTGCCCGATGCACCGCACGAAATCATGCTGGTGCTGGATGCCAATATCGGCCAGAACGCGCTCAACCAGGTCGTGGCCTTTGATGATGCCCTGGGCTTGAGCGGCCTGATTGTTTCCAAGCTGGACGGCACCGCCAAAGGCGGCATCTTGGCGGCACTGGCCGCCACCCGGCCAATTCCGGTGCGTTACATCGGCGTGGGCGAGGGCATTGATGATTTGCGCCCGTTCGATGCCCGCGCCTTTGTGGATGCCCTGATTGACGAGGCTGCCTGAAAAACGGTAGCGGGCCATCGGCAACCTGAGACCTTTGCCAAACCTCCAGATGCGGATGCAGTTCAAGGCACAGCAGCGCAGCGAGTGCAGACATCACATAGAGTCAGGCAAGCGAGTGAGCAGCGTACAACGCTTCAAATGCGCCGCAGATGGGGGGTGGCAAAGGTCTCAACCTGTCGCTTTTCAGGCAGCCTGGCGTGTCCTCAGCAGGCAGGCGCAGCGGTTTGAACCCACAATACCGCAGCAACCCTTGCCAACGGTTTGCTCCACGCCGGCCACAGTAAATGAATAAACCTTATGATCCGTTTCGAACAAGTCACCAAAACCTACCCCGGAGGCTTTGATGCGCTGAAAAACCTCAGCTTTGCCATCGACAAGGGGGAAATGATTTTCATCGCCGGCCATTCCGGAGCCGGCAAATCCACCATTCTCAAATTGATTTGCGGCATCGTGAAACCGACCGCCGGCAAGGTATGGCTCAACAACCAGAACCTGGGCCGTCTTAATGACAACCAGCTGGGTTATTTGCGCCAGCACATCGGCATTGTGTTTCAGGACCACAAAATCCTGTTCGACCGCAATGTACTGCAAAACGTGGTGCTGCCGCTGCGCATCATCG
>JBHAET010000043.1:0-3376 GCA_041855705.1 Neisseriaceae bacterium | reverse complement strand
TTTTGACCAAAAATACCGCCGTTGCGTTCATTGTCAACAGACCCTAGGCTACCTGAATATGGGCATTGAAAACTATTGGGGCTTTCTGGCCGCCGCCGTGGTGCTCAACCTCACCCCCGGCGCCGATACCGTCTACATTCTCAGCCGCACCCTGCAACAGGGACAACGTGCCGGTGTGGCATCGGTACTGGGCATCGGCAGCGGCATTCTGATCCATGTGCTGCTGGTGGCGCTGGGTCTGGCGCAAGTGGTGGCACGTTCGCCACTGCTGTTTGCCGTGCTCCAATATGCGGGCGCTGCCTATTTGGTGTACTTGGGCATCCGCATGTGGCGTCATCGCACACCGCTACTGGAGGCCGGCCGTAGCCATGCAGCGGCGGCCAGCTGGCAGATATACGGTCAAGGCCTGATCACCAATCTGCTGAACCCGAAAATCGTGCTGTTTTTTTTGGCCCTGCTGCCGCAGTTCGTCCAACCGGCCGCCGCCAATCAGTTACTGCCCTATGTGTTGCTGGGCGGTTCCTTTGTGGTCACCGGTACCCTGTGGTGTCTGCTGGTGGTGCGGTTGGCCGATGGTTTCAAACGCCAGCTGCTGCATCGGCCTGCGGCTGAAATCTGGCTCAACCGAATCTGCGGCGGCCTGCTGATGGGGCTGGGCCTGAAAGTGGCCCTGTCACGTTAAAGCCGGGGACGGATGGCGGCCACCAACAACCCGCCACCGGCCTTGCCCCCTGTTAATCCCTGTTTCGAGGCATCCTGTTTCGGCCTGCCGAAGACATGCAAATCCAGCCACACGCCGCCGACGGGCAATCATGTGGCCCAACTCATCAACCGTCATATCGGAGCAAACACCATGAGCATCCAACACATCATCGACTTTGCCCAAGCCACCACCGCTGCCGAACACTACCAAACTGCCGCCGACAAAATGATTGCCGGCCAAGGCGCACAATCGGTACGCAACCACTACAGCAGCCCTTGCGGCCAGTTTGCCGCCGGCGTATGGGAAGGCAGCACGCCGGGGATTTGGCACATCCACTATACCGAACACGAATACTGCGAAATTCTGTCTGGCGTGGCCATCATCCGCGACGAAGAAGGCAATGCCAAAACCCTGCGTGCCGGCGACCGGTTTGTGATTCCGGCCGGTTTTCGCGGCACCTGGGAAGTGGTGGAACCCTGCCGCAAAATTTACGCTGTATTTGAGGCCAAAAATTAACAAGGCTGCCTGAATATTTTTCAGGCAGCCTTGCATCACTTTACTCGCACACACAACGGTCGGTTTATTCATCCAAATCATAAATACACAGCACACCCACCACCTTGCCGGCATCATCCTGCACCACCAGCGCACTGATTTTCTGACCGAGCATGGCCGTTTCGGCTTCGGCGAAACGCACATCCGGCGCCACCACCTTGGGCTGGCGGGTCATCACATCGGCGGCGGTTAAGGTGCGGAAATCAACATCCCGGTCAAATGCACGCCGGATGTCGCCATCGGTGATGATGCCGGCCAATGCATCGCCCTCCATCACCAGGGTCAGGCCCATGTGGCCACGGTTAATGCTGTGCACCACTTCCTTGAATGATGCAGACGGCGCCACCACCGGTAGGCGGTCTTTGTGCATCACATCCGCCACCCGCGTCAGCAAACGCTTGCCCAAACTGCCGCCAGGGTGAAAACGGGCAAAATCCTCCGGCTGGAAACCGCGCTCGTTGGCCAGCACCAGAGCCAACGCATCCCCCATCACCAAAGTACAGGTGGTGGAACTGGACGGTGCCAGATTGTTGTTGCAGGCTTCGCGGTCAACCCCCACATCCAGCACCACATGCGCATGACGGGCCAATGTCGATTGCCGCTTGCCGGTCATGGCAATGATGCGGTTGCCCTGATACTCCAGAAACGGCAGGATGCGGATGATTTCTTCGGTCTCGCCCGAATTGGAAATCAGCAATGCCACATCAATCGGCTTGATCATGCCCAAATCGCCATGAAATGCCTCACCCGGATGCACAAAAAATGCCGGCGTGCCGGTGGACGCCATGGTGGCGGCGATTTTCTGGCCAATGATGCCGGATTTGCCCATCCCCACCACCACCACCCGGCCGCGCATCGGCAAAATGGTGGCCACCGCCTGCTCAAATTCATCACCCATGCGGGCGGCCATCGCCCCCACCGCCTCGGCTTCAACCAACATGATGCCGTGTGCCTGTTGCAAAATTTTGGAACTCATTGCTGTTTCAATCCGTTTAATGGATGGATCGCCTATTGCGTCACACCCGACATCACCTTGGCAAAACCGGCCATGGAGTCGAACACCTCTGATTTGCCCTGTGCCTGCAAAATCGCATCGGCCAATTCACGCAAGGCGCCGTGGCCGCCGCGCTGCTGCAAAACACCGCTGGCCCGAGCCTGCACATAAGGCGGGGCATCGGCTACCGCATAACTCAAACCACAAGCGGCAAATGCCGGCAAATCAATGCTATCATCGCCAATGCAAGCGGTCTGCGCCGCACTCACGCCAGCTTCGGCCATCAAGTCAAGACAGGCCTGATGTTTGTCTTTCACCCCAAAACGATAAAGGCCTATCCCCAAGTCCGCCACCCGTTTGCGCAACGTGGGCGAATCGCGGCCGGACAACACCGCCACCCGGATACCGCTCTCTTCCAGCAGGCGGATACCCAAGCCATCACGCACATGGAAGCGCTTCAAGCATTCGCCGGTTTCGTTGTAGTAAATGCCACCGTCGGTCAGCACGCCGTCCACATCGGTAATCAATAATTTTACGGCGGCCAAATCCATGGTTTGAACAAGGTGTTCAGGCAGCCCCGCCATCAGGCGGCGTACCCGTTCCAAACATTGCGGCGTATCGACCCCGGGACCGGTTTCGGCAACCTGAAACGCACGGATTTTGAAGCCGGCCGCCAGCAAACGCAGCTGCTCCAGCTTTTCGCTGCGCTCCATCATGGGTTGCGGCAGGCTGCCGTAGCGGGCCAGCACTTCACGCCGATAAGCATAAACACCGACATGCTTCAGATAAGTGGCAGCCTCTTCATCACGCGGATAAGGAATTGGACTGCGGCTAAAATACAGGGCATCGCCATTGTCGGCCAGCACCACTTTCACCGCATTCGGATTGCCGGCCTCTGCCGCCGGCAAGGGGTGGCACAAGGTACCGACAGCCACACTGTCATCCGATCGCATGCCGGCCACCAGCAATTGTACGTCTTCCGGCCGGATCAGCGGCTCATCACCTTGCAGATTGACATAAATATCGGCCGGATACTGTGCCATCACTTCGGCCAGGCGGTCGGTACCCGACTCGTGATCGGCCCGGGTCATGACCGCCTGGCCGCCAAAACCACGCACCGCCGC
>JBHAET010000042.1:0-4132 GCA_041855705.1 Neisseriaceae bacterium | reverse complement strand
GCGCTGCTCACTCGTTTGCCTAACTCTATGTTATGTCTGCACTCGCTGTGCTGCTACGCCTTGAACTTCATCCACATCTGGATATTTTGCAAAGGTCTCAAGCTGCCCCAGGGTGCATAACACATAACAGAAGGCCCGATCTGCTGATCGGGCCTTCTGTTATGGTGTCGGCGGGCATCAGGGGGTAATCTGGTGTTTGGCCGGTTGGTGCTTCAGCTTCCACAGTACCACGTAGGCCAGCAAGGTGGGGATAAGGGCATAGATGAATTTGGCAGTCCAAGTGGCGTACCACGGACGGGCCACGATGATGGTGTCGCCCAGTGCGGCCGGATTGACCACGTCTTTGACCGCCAGCCAGTCAAACAGCGGCCACCAGCAGGCGATGAGCAGACCCAGAAAGCAGGGCCAGATCAGGCGGACGCGGTTGCGCTGCCACAACAAAAACAGCACCGCCGCCCAGATCAGGGTGAGTGCGGTGATCAGCAGCACGGTATGGGTGGGCATGCCGGTGTAGTCGGCCACAAAATAAGTCAGTACCACCCACAGGCCGGCAAGTATGGCCATGATGAATTCTTCGGGTTTGTTGAGCATGGTATCGGGGTCCTTGTCCGCATCCTACCTGTCGCAGGCAGCGGTTTTGCTTTTCATTTTTTGTTGCTGCGCGGTGATGTCCGAGGGACAGCCGCGATTGGGATATTGCCGGCCGCAGCCGTAGTCGTCGGGCGCGCAGGCAAAATACTATACCTGAGCCGCCGGGCTTTGTCATGTGCCATCGGGCTGCTGGATGCCATTCAGTCTGAGACCTTTGCAAAATACCCATCTGCGGCGAATTTCTGCGTTGTGTGCTGCTCGCGCGTTTGCCTAACCATATGTTAAGTCTGCACTCGCTGTGCGGCTACGTCTTGAACGTCATCCACGTCTGGATATTTTGCCAAGGTCTCAGTTTGTTCCAGAAGCGGGGTTGACGGGCGAGATGTCGCGGGCGCAACAAAAAGGCTGCCTGAAAATATTTCAGGCAGCCTTGCGTGGTCGCGTGCGATTTAGTCACCGTAAACCGGCAACCGGGCGCACAGAGCCTCCACCTTGGCGGCTACCGCGGCAATCACCGCTTCATCCTGCGGCGCATCCAGCACATCGGCAATCAGGTGGCCCAGTGCGCGGGTGTCGTCTTCATTGAAGCCGCGGGTGGTGATGGCGGCGGTGCCCAAGCGGATGCCGGAAGTGACAAACGGTTTTTCCGGGTCGTTGGGAATGGCGTTTTTGTTGACGGTGATGTGTGCCTTGCCCAGCACCGCTTCGGCTTCTTTGCCGGTGATTTTTTTCGGTTGCAGATCCACCAGGAATACATGGCTTTCGGTGCGGCCGGAGACAATGCGCAAACCGCGCTCAATCAGGGTTTCGGCCAGCACCTTGGCATTGGCTTTCACCTGACGGGCGTATTGTTTGAATTCCGGTTGCAGCGCTTCCTTGAAGGCCACGGCCTTGGCAGCGATCACATGCATCAGCGGGCCGCCTTGCAGGCTGGGGAAAATGGCCGAATTGAGTGCTTTTTCATGCTCGGCGGTGCGGCAGATGATGACGCCGCCGCGCGGGCCGCGCAGGGTTTTGTGGGTGGTGGTGGTGACAAAATCGGCAAACGGCACCGGGCTGGGGTATTCGCCGCCGGCAATCAGGCCGGCGTAGTGGGCCATGTCGACAAACAGGTAGGCACCGACCTTGTCGGCAATCTCGCGGAAACGGGCCCAGTCGATTTCCAGCGCATAGGCCGAAGCGCCGGCCACAATCATTTTCGGTTTGTGCTCCAGTGCCAGGCGCTCGACTTCGGCGTAGTCCAGCACTTCGTTTGCATCCAGGCCGTAGGTGATCGCATTGTAGAGTTTGCCGGAAATGTTGACGCTGGCACCGTGGGTCAGGTGGCCGCCGTGGGCCAGGCTCATGCCCAGAATGGTGTCGCCCGGTTTGAGCACGCTGGTGTACACCGCCTGGTTGGCCTGCGAGCCGGAGTGCGGTTGCACATTGACGTATTCGGCACCAAACAGTTGTTTCAGGCGGTCAATGGCCAGCTGTTCGACCACGTCCACATGTTCGCAACCGCCGTAATAGCGCTTGCCCGGATAGCCTTCGGCATATTTGTTGGTCAGCTGGCTGCCTTGGGCTTCCATCACGGCGCAGCTGACGTAGTTTTCGGAGGCAATCAGCTCCACATGGTCTTGTTGGCGGCGGTCTTCCGCTGCAATCGCGGCGGCCAGTTCCGGATCAAATTGCTCAATGGTGACGCTTTTGGAAAACATGGGGGTTCCTCTATTGTTCGGTACGGCGGTGCAGACATGACCGCAGGGTGGACAAACGGGGTTTATTGTACCCGAAAGCCGGCCGGCCGGTGCCGGTTTTCATTCGGCATCCAGGCCGTCGGGATGGGTGAGCAGGCCCTGGCGCCGGTACAGCGGTAGGTTGGCCGGCGCATAGGTCTGACTGTAGTAGCGGGCAAATTTTTCGCGGTAAGGCAGTTTTTCGCGCGCTTCGCCAAAGGCGGTCATGGTGTGCTCGTAATCGGCCAGCTGGCGACTTAACTGGGCATCGTCGGGGTAGCGATTTTCAAACACCACGGCATTTTCAGGCAGCCTCGGCTTGATGCGCATGTCGATGTCGGGTACACCGATGCACAGGCCAAACAGTACCAAGGTGTGCATCGGCAGTGCCAGCCATTCGGTCAGTTGTGGGGCAATCAGGCGCAGGCCGCCAATCGGGCAGGTGCCGTAGCCCAGGCTTTCAGCGGCACAGATGGCGTTTTGCGCCGCCATGGCGGTGTCCACACTCAGGGTGAGCAGGGTGTCGGGGTGCCGGCGGCGGCAAAACTGCCCTGGCAGGCATCGCTGGCCAGTTTGGCACGGTGGGCATCGCCGACAAATACCCAGAATTCGCTGCAACTGGCAATCTGCGGATTGGCCGGTTGGGCCTCGGCAATGCGGGTGCGCAAGGCCGGGTCGGTGATGCGGATGATGCTGTAATGCTGGCCGTTCATCCATGAAGGTGCCTGGCGAGCGGCTTGCAGGATGGCAGCCAGATGGTCGTCCGGTATGTGAATGCCGGTTTTGAAATGGCGGTAACTGCGGTGGCGGGTGAGGGTGTCGATGACGGGATTCATGGTGTAACGGGATTTCACGGTTGGTTTCAGGCAGCCTGCTCAGGAGGCCATTGCGCCGAACACGGTTGCCGCTGCGGCCACGGTGGCATCAATCTCGGCGGCGGTGTGGGCGACCGACATGAAGCAGGCTTCGAATGCCGAGGGGCCGAAGGCAATGCCGCGGTCGAGCATGCCGTGGAAAAAGCGCTTGAAGTCATCGGTATTGCTGGCCTGCATGTCGGCATAGCTGTGGGGCACCCGGTCGGCAAAATACAGTCCGAACATGCCGCCGATGCTGTGGCTGCAAAAGCACAGCCCGGCGGCGGCCGCTGCCTGGTTCAGGCCCTGGCACAGGGCTTCGGTGTGCTGGGCCAGCCGGCTGTAGAAACCGTCGCGCTGGATGATTTCCAGGGTTTTCAGGCCGGCCGCCACCGCCACCGGATTGCCGGACAGGGTGCCGGCCTGATAGACGCCGCCCAAGGGCGAAATGCAGGCCATGATGTCGCGGCGGCCGCCGAAAGCGGCCAGCGGCATGCCGCCGCCAATCACCTTGCCCAAGGTGGTCAAATCGGGGGTGATGCCGTGCAGTGACTGGGCACCGCCCAAGGCCACCCGAAAGCCGGTCATCACCTCGTCGTAAATCAGCACCGTGCCGTGTTGTTCGGTGAGCCGGCGCAGGGTGTGCACAAACTCGGCCGACGGTTCGACCAGGTTCATGTTGCCGGCAATCGGTTCCAGAATCACACAGGCAATCTGGCTGCCGGCCCGGGCGAAGGTGTCGGCCAGCGCCTGGCTGTCATTGAACGGCAGTACCAGCGTGTGTTTGCTGAAATCGGCCGGTACGCCGGCGGAGGAGGGGTTGCCGTAGGTCAGCAGGCCGCTGCCGGCCTTGACCAAGAGGCTGTCCGAATGGCCGTGGTAACAGCCTTCGAATTTGATGATGGTGTCGCGGCCGGTGAAGCCGCGGGCCAGCCGGATGGCCGACATGGTGGCTTCGGTGCCGGAACT
>JBHAET010000041.1:0-5888 GCA_041855705.1 Neisseriaceae bacterium | reverse complement strand
TGGCAAATTCACCGCCGGATAGGCGGCTCAGAAAAAAACAGCCGGTACAGCAGCAGCGTATTTCAGATTCACCGCCGGATAGGCGGCTCAGAAAAAATGCCCGGATGCGTGGTTGTATTGGGCAAGATTCACCGCCGGATAGGCGGCTCAGAAATTTAAAAGACCCATAAAGACCCTGTGCGGCATATTCACCGCCGGATAGGCGGCTCAGAAAAGTCGGCCAATGAGCATGAGGCGGCGCAGGCCATTCACCGCCGGATAGGCGGCTCAGAAAATGGCACACCGTTGGCACATTTGTTGCTGAAGATTCACCGCCGGATAGGCGGCTCAGAAAGCTTGTTCAGGGCTGTATTCGCGCTTGAAAAAATTCACCGCCGGATAGGCGACTCAGAAAACTCGCTGCGCTCCTGACGTTGGCCGCCTTGGATTCACCGCCGGATAGGCGGCTCAGAAAAGCCGTGCCGTGAACATGATCTTGACCAACGAATTCACCGCCGGATAGGCGGCTCAGAAAGTGCTGCGGGAACAGGCAGCAGCCGAGGTCGTATTCACCGCCGGATAGGCGGTTCATAGATATGTGTGGGGCAAAATATAAGGTCTCAGGGTAATTAATGCTTAGGTGTAGGAATTCACCGGGTTGTTTACACCACAGATTGAGCAAGAAGTCTGCAAAACCTCAAAAGGCGTATCGCCCTTCAGGCTTGTGTGTGGCTTAACCGTGTTATCAAAATTCACAAAGATGCGGGTGAATTTTTGTTCTATGTCGTTTTGGACGCAGGCCAAGCCAAAGGGATGTCCCGCATTGCCCCGGTATTCCACACCGTTGTCGGAATAAGCGCATTCAACGGTATAAGGACAGCAATCGATCACGTCGTGCAACAGAAACTTGGCCGCACTGGCTGCGGTACGGTCCGGCAGAATGGCTGCATAAAGTTCCCGGGAAACGTCATCAATCGCAACAAACAGATAATCGCGCGGGTCGGTTGCTTTTTGGTTTTGCAACAAGGGTAGGCGTTTGGTGTCGAAGTGTACCATTTCGCCCGGATAGGACTTGTTGTAGCGCTTTGCCTGCTTCTTGAGCTTCTCTTCGATTGCGCGCTCGACTTTGGCCAGGCGCTTCATGCCGTATTTGGCTTGCTTGAAGCGGTTGTTGATGCTTTTTTGCGGTACCAGCAACTGTACTCTTGCGGCTTTCAGAATGCGGTAAATGGTTACCCTGCTGACCATATAACGCCGGGCCAGTGAGGTAACGCTGATTTTATCCTGAGTGTAAGCCCGCCAAATGGCTTGCCGGTGATGCGGGGTGAGCCGGGTATTTTTATGCATGTTCATATCAGTATTGTCCTTCAATACTGTAAACAACGCGATCAATTCCTACACATTAGCCGCTGGCTTATAATGCCGCCACACCCAAAGCGCGCTGTCTGCCGCCAATTTTGTATCCGTGGCGACAATATCGGGATGGATCATGATGTCGGGGCGCCGCATATAATCGGCAAACTTTAGGTAAGCATCCCTGCCGGTCATATGCAGGCCGCCCCGTCCGCGGAAATCCCAGCCGTCATTTGGCTAATGATTGCCCAAATTCGGACGATTGCTGTACATGATGTTCATTTTTCCCTGATTGGATAAGCGTGCAAAAGCCGCTTCGGCATTGGTGCCTTGCTGGTTCAACCATGCCCGGATATTGCTTTGGTCGGGTGCTAAGGCTCTCCATCTTTTCAAGGAGTAGTTGGAATTTTCGGTTAAATTGTGACCGCCACCGGTTTCATGATCCGAACTGGCCAATAATGCGGCCAATTCGTTTGAGTTGGCAATTCTCCCATATTTGCGGAATTTTCAATAATAGAGTAATGTAAGTGACAGATCTGCCTGTTTTATACCGCCAATAAACATAAATAAAAATCAAAAGCTTAATTCATAAACTCCGAATCAAACTCTTCTAAAATTGGATAATTTTCTGAACAAAGCAATACTGATAAACTACGCTGACCACGCAAAATCTCAACACCATAACGCATCGGTCTCCATTCGGATTGCCTGTCATAAAAGAAAAAAACCCGATATGTATATTGTCTGTTTCTCATTAACATATGTCGCCAAACCACATTACCTATCCCGTCTCCAGGAGGTGTCTGAGATATAACCTGTTGCTTAGGGTTAAAGAAAACCAATTCTGGATTATCTGGCTTCCCAAAACTATACACATAACCATTTTCAGTAGATTTGATCTGAAGGGTTTTCTGCTGTTCTGTTATACAAGAAAAAATAATCTTTCCTTCAACAGGAAGGTTAAATAATAGAATAAAAAAGAAAAAATATTTCATAAGTCATCTCAGAATTAATAATAGGGCTGTATTAGTACCGTCCCTAAATCATTATCTTGGTGGTAAAAATGTTCCAATATTTTTTAAGTATCCATCCAATTTATTGTCAAAGCTAGTTTTACCAACTCTTCCTCCATTTACAATTCTACGCACTTCATCAAACTTTCCATCGCGTGCAGCTTTTACCAAATCAGGCTTATATTTTATCCAGAACCATACAGCACTTTCTGCTGCAAGTTTAGGATCTGATGAAATTAAATCAGGGTTATCCATTATTCGAGGATTATTGATATGCTGAGAAAATTTTTGATAAGTATCTCTACCTGTTATATGAATCCCTCCTCTTCCTCGAAATTTAAATCCATCATCAGGTAAAATATTTCCACTCATGCCTTGATACATGATATTAAATTTTTCTACTGTTGATAATTTAGAAAAATCAGACTCTGCACTACTTCCCCTCTCTGCCGTCCAGCGTCGAGTATTTCTATTTAATCCTTTCCAATTTATAAATCTAAAATTTGAATTTTCAACTAAAAAAACTCCTCCACCGGTTTCATGATCCGAACTGGCCAATAATGCGGCCAATTCGTTTGGATGGGTGACGCCATATTTGCGGATGGCAGACCACAATTCACGGATAAACTCCTCTTTGGGATCGGTAATTTCAAAATCCAACTCTACCCCTTCGCAGTCGGTCAGTACCTTGACCAATACTTGGCCGGCGGCCATTCCGAGCAAGGAGACGCTGCCGTTGCTGTTGGGCGTCTGCTTGATCCGTTTGCCGTCGGTGCGGACAGTAACCGCTTGGTTGGCGGCCAGTGTGGCGTGGCCGCCGATGGTGAGTTTGTGGCGCTTGCCGGCCGCCGCTTGGTCGTTCACGGTAACGGCCAGTGCAGGGACGGTGGTGTTGTCGGTAACGGCTTTGACTTTCAGGGTTTTGCTGTCCAGCAAAACGGCTTGTTGGTATTTTTGCTGGTAGACCTCAATACCGGATGCGGTATGCCGGATGCGCACGCGCTTGCCTTCGGCATCACACAGGCTGAGGCATGAGCGGCTGTTTCTAAGCGGTTCGGGCAAATGGGGGTCGTGTGGCGCACAGGCGGGCTGAAAGCTGCCTTGTGCGGACCGGTAGATGATTTCGGAACAGGTGTCATCTGGCCACGCTGCTGTTTGGCAAACAGCCAAGGCATTATTCGGCGGACATGACTTTTCTTCCAGGCGGAAACTTGCATCGACAACATCATCATCCGAGTGACTTCCCGTATAAGGGCCTACCGCATATGTTTTATTGAATCCCATCTGGCCGGACTGCAACGCGGCTTTGGCCTCAATGGCTTTGGCAGGCAGTGCAGCTTGCGCTTCTTTCAGGGTACGGAAATTTTTTCACCTTGATAATGCCCGACTTTACCGATGCGCAAACGGTAATAGCCATTGGTGATTTGAAAGAATTTCTTGGCCGGCGGCGGCTGGCAAACGGCTGCCCATCCCTCTGGTGCCACGGCTTTTCCGTCCAGGCGCAGGTTGATGCAGCGGCCGCTGGCGCAGTCTTTCAGTCCGGTCAGGCTGTTAACGGTATCGCCTGCTTGCAGGCGGATGTTTGCCGGGATGTGGCTCATTCCACTTTCCTCATATTGTTCGCTTATGCCTTGTTGCTGGCAAAAAGGCTACCTGAAAGCCTTTCAGGTAGCCTTTTTGAGCCTGGTGCAACCTTAGGCTTTATTTTTTAGCCTTTGGCCGCTTCGCGCAGGGCGTTTTCCAGAATGTCCATTGCTTCGTCAAACACAGCGTCTTCAATGGTCAGCGGGAACAGGAAGCGGATCACGTTGTAGTACATGCCGGTGGTCAGCACCACCAGGCCGTTTTTAAGGGCGATGGTTTGTGCTTTTTTCGGCAAATCGGCATCCGGGGCGCCGTTGTTCATGAATTCCACCGCCACCATGCCGCCCAGGCCGCGGATGTCGGCAATTTGCGGAATGTCGGCTTTCAGGGCTTCAAAACGGGCTTTGACCTTGTCGCCCAGTACGGTGGCGCGCTGGTTGAGTTTTTCTTCCTCAATCACGTCCAGCACCGCATCAGCGGCCGCCAGGGCCAAGGGGTTGCCGGCGTAGGTGCCGCCCAGGCCGCCGGCCAGCGGCGCATCCATGAATTCGGCCTTGCCCACCACTGCGGAGAGCGGGAAACCGCCGGCCAGTGATTTGGCCAGGGTGATCAGGTCCGGGGTGACGCCGGTGTGCTCGGTGGCAAACAGTTTGCCGGTACGGGCGAAACCGGATTGCACTTCGTCAAAAATCAGGGTGATGCCGTGCTCGTCGCACAGTTGGCGCAACGCTTTCAAAAAGCCGAACGGTGCCACATTGAAACCGCCTTCGCCCTGTACCGGCTCGATGATGATGGCGGCCACGTCGGTGGGTGCCACATCCACTTTCAGCAGTTTGTTGAGCGCGTCCAGGGCGTCGGTTTCGCTGATGCCGTGCAGGGCATTCGGGAACGGAACGTGGTAGATGTCGCCGGGGAAGGGGCCGAATTTCAGTTTGTAGGGGGCCACTTTGCCGGTCAGGCCAAGGGTAAAGTTGGTGCGGCCGTGGAAGGCGCCCTGGAAGGCGATGACGGCACGGCGACCGGTTTTGGCACGGGCAATCTTGATGGCGTTTTCTACTGCTTCGGCACCGGTGGTGACAAAGAAGGTTTTGGCAGCGGCACCCACCGGCGCGGCTTTGGCAATGCGCTCGGCCACTTTGCCGTACAGGGCGTAAGGCACGACCTGGTAGCAGGTGTGGCTGAATTTTTCCAGCTGCTCGGCCACCGCTTTTTGCACTTTCGGATGCAAATGGCCGGTGTTCAGCACACCGATGCCGCCGGCAAAGTCGATGTAGCGCTTGCCGTCGGTGGTCCACAATTCGGCATTTTTGGCTTTCTCAACAAAAAAATCGCACATCACGCCGACACCGCTGGGGATGTTGGCCAGGCGTTGTTGGTTTAATTCGGCTGCAGAACTCATGCACAAACTCCTTGAATCAAGAAAATGAAATGGTCGTCGGAACGGAACACACAATAAAGGAACCTCTGCGTCCGCAAGTGCCCTCGGGCACGGGTTGGCGGAGAGGTTCCTGAAGCCATGGCCTCGGATGCAGAACCGCGGCGGCCGGTAATCGGAGAGCCAACCTTACGCCTTCGCCGATGGTGTGTCAATGCTTATCCGGCACAAACGGACAACCGTTTTGCAGGGCGAAATCGGTACCCTGGGGCCTGTCGATGGCACGCCCTAAAACAGACCGGTGAGCAGCGGTGCCAATAATTTGAAACCCAAGTAAAACATCATCAGCGCAATCGCCGTATCCAGCAGCCGCCAGGTGGCCGGCCGGCGAAACAGCGGCAGCAGCAAGCGGGCGCCGAAACCCAGACCGAAGAACCACAGGCCGGACATCAGCACCGCGCCGGCATAAAACGCGACTTTGTCGGTTGGGGGCAGCGGCGCGGCGACACTGCCGACCAGAATCACGGTGTCCAGATACACATGCGGATTGAGCAGGGTGAGCGCCAGGGTGACGGCCAGCACCC
>JBHAET010000040.1:0-3445 GCA_041855705.1 Neisseriaceae bacterium | reverse complement strand
ATCTTGAATTTGTTCAGCGGAATGCGAATGCTTGCGGTGGAAGGTTCCATCCCATGCCTCCCACCCAATGACTCAGACGGCCGGCAAACTTGCCAAGCCCGCCTTACAGACTATGCACCGTGTCAATAAACACCTGTGCCCGGTGGGCATAGCCTTTGAACATATCGTAGCTGGCACAGGCCGGCGACAGCAAGACGATGTCGCCGGGCTGGGCCAAGGCATAGGCGCGGCGGGTGGCGGTCGGCAAATCGTCAAAATACTCCGGCACTGCGCCGCAACCGGCCAGATCGCGCCCCACTTGGGCGGCATCGACACCAATCAGCACCACTCCGCGCACCTTGCCCTTGAGCGCCTCGCGCAGCGGGGTAAAATCCTGCCCCTTGCCCTGGCCGCCGGCCACCAGCACGATGGGCGCGTCCAAGCCGGCAATCGCCGCCACGGTGGCGCCGACATTGGTGCCTTTGCTGTCGTCGATAAAGGTGATGCCGTTTTTCTCGGCCACTTTTTCCACCCGGTGCGGCAGCCCTTGAAAACAGCGCACCCCGTCGACCAACACCTCACGCGCCAAACCGATGCTTTCACACAACGCCAGCGCCGCCAGCACATTGGCGGCATTGTGACTGCCTTGCAGCGGAATGTCGGCGGCGGCCATGATGGAGCGGCCATGGTCTTTCAGGCAGCCTTGCTGCAAGGTATAGCCGTCCTGTCCCTGCAGGGTAAACCAGCGCTGTTCGCGGCCGCTGCGCTTCATGGCGCGGCAGAGGGGGTCATCGGCATTCAATACCTGCACGCCGTTGCCGCTGAAAACCGCATCTTTGGCGCGGGCGTAATCGAGCAAGTCATCGTAGCGGTCGAGGTGGTCTTCGGAAATGTTCAGGCACACGGCGGCCGCGGCGTTCAGGCTGGCGGTGGTTTCCAATTGGAAGCTCGACAACTCCAGCACCCACACATCCGCCGCCTTACCGCCGCGCGCCAGCTCGGCTTCCAGCACCGGGGTGCCGATGTTGCCGGCCACCACCGTATCCAGCCCGGCATGGGCGCACAAATGGCCCACCAGCGATGTGACCGTGGTTTTGCCGTTGCTGCCGGTAATCGCAATCACTTGGTCACCGCGCGCCTGCAACAGCCGGGCCAGAATCTCCACATCACCCACCACCTCGCCGCCGCCGCGCTCGAATGCCGCAATCGCATCCTGCCGCCGGCTGATGCCGGGGCTGAGGGCCAACACATCAAAACCAACAGCCAAAGCCGTCTCTAGGCTGCCTGAAAGCCAAGTAGCCTGCGGAAAGCGGGCTGCCAGTTCGCTTTGCCGTTGAGGACTTAATTGTTGATCATAACCCGCCACCCGCGCACCGGCGCGGCTCAGATAATCGAGCATTGATTGGCCACTGCTGCCCAGTCCGGCCACCAGCACCGATTGGTGCTGCCAAGAAGTATCCATCATTTATTCCCAACCACAATCAGCTTGGTTTCACCCAATACGGTTTCAGGCAGCGGCGGCACCGAGCATGGCGACCAGTTTGAACAGCAGCAGCCACGGCAGCAATGCCCCACCGATGAACACCAATATCCACAACAATATGTTGTCCACCACAACCCGCAACAAGGCAAAATAGCCCCAGGCATATACACCCATAATCAGCGCACTCAGCAGTGCACCCAGCAAATCACCACCGAATACTGACAGCAGGAACACCGCCGCCGCATAGGCCAAGGCCCAGTGCCAAGCCGATGATGTCTCTTCGTACACAAATTCCTGCAATTTGCCAAATGTCAGCAACAATAAGATGTCCAGCATTTCATCTCCTTTTCGATGGTGGAAATTGTTTAGGGTGCCGCCCGCAGCACCTTGGCCTCAAACAACGGCAAGCTGTCCCAAACATGGCTCATCCGGCCCTTGCCGCACAATCCGCTGCTGCCACGGCGGCTGAGCACAAAACGGCGGCCGTCCCATACGTATTGCTCATCACGGTAGCACTCGGCAAAGGCGCCCCGCGCCGTCTGCGCGGTCAGCACGCCGTTGGCATAGCGGGTCATGGCCGTATTGGCCACCGGCAGCACATCGATCACTTGGTCAAAATTCCGGTTCAGCACCGCATACAGGCGGCTGCCATTGCCATAGGTGCAATACACCTCGGCCAGTACCCGGTCGGCCGACAGCGGGTAGAGCATGAACAGCGATTGCGGCTGATTGGGATGGTTGCCCACGTCCAGCCGCTGGCAACCATAGGGTGCCAGTTCGGTGTTGCCCAACGGGGCTTGCAGCAAACGACGCAAGGCTTCGCTGTCGCCGGTGCCAACGGCCTCATCCGCCGGCACGGCCGCCGTCCGAATGGTGGGCCGCTCATCGGCCAAGGCACCCGGATGGGTCTGGGTCCCACGCCGCATCAAGGCAGACGGGGTACCGCTGCGCCGCTGGAAGTCGTCCATTTTCGCCAATACGGCCGCCGCACCGCGGCTGGAAATCACCCAACGCCGGGTACCGTCGCTCACTACCAAATCCTGTGCCGGATTGGCCTGCAACAATGACACCAACAAACCCGGTGCCAGTAGCCGGCCATTGAGACGCAGGGCATCCGGCTGCGGAGCCTCCAGCATCAAGCGGGCTTCGGCGTCGCTGTCGATCGCCGCATCGCGCTGAATGCGGACCGAAACCGGTAAATCGCCGGATGGGGACGATGCCTCGCCTGCATGGTAGCCCACCGCGCTGCATTGGCCGCTGTTGCTGCATACCAGCACCCAGTCACCGGCGGCAAATTCAAACCCTTCTGCCGCCAGCGCCGGTGGTGTCGCGGCCCACAAACCGAAAACCAAACCCAGCCAACGCATTGCACACTCCTGACAATAGACACAAACATGGTGCCGTCATTGCGACTGCCACCCGCATCCGGCCGCAACAGCCGGGTTTTCATGAGCGGCGCCCACCACAGCGGAAGCAAACACCAACCGGCAATCGATTCAATCGAACACGCCTTCCACGCGGTACTGGCGCAACACCGCCACCAGCTCGGGCAGGCGCTGCTCCAGGTCTACTGCCGCCGGTGGCTGCGGTGGCGGATGTTGCGCCTCATCCTGATTGCGCATCCAGTCGGCCAGCACAAACAGGTGCAGCAGCAAGGCCTGCGCCCAGTCCGGCGGTGCGCCGGTATCGCGTAACGCTTGGGCAAAACAAGCAATCCACTGGTTGCGGGTCTTGACCGTCACCGCAAACGGGAAATGGCGCTGGCGCAGCCGCGGATGGCCGTGCGCCTGTTCATACAGGGGCGGGCCGCCCAACCAGCCGCTCAAAAACTGGAACAGCCGTTCGCGGGCATAATCAAGTGAGGCACTGTGGGTCGCACGCAGGGCAGCATATTGCGGATTGCTGTCCATCAAATCGTAAAAACGGGCGGTCAGCGCGGCCACGCCGGCCTCACCGCCCAAAGCAGTATAAGCATTCATGGTT
>JBHAET010000039.1:0-2677 GCA_041855705.1 Neisseriaceae bacterium | reverse complement strand
TTCTTCTCCAAACAACAGGTGCAGATCATTGCCCACTCTCTTGCCGGTGTATTCGGCAGCCACACCACTGCCGGCATCGGCAAACTGATATTGTGTTCCTGCCGCAGCCTTTACCTTGGCCGTGTGTCCGGCATGAAGATGCAAAGTTTCTGCCAAACCCTGTGCGTTACGCACATTCGCAACCAAATAGCGCGCCATTTCACTTCCCCAATCTGTTCATGCAATACAAGCAGGGTGTGCCCTGCACACCCGCCATCATCAACCATTCAATTTTGTTACGACGTTTCCCGGCCCATCCGCTGCTACTTGCCGCTATCGGGCAGAACGCATCCCAATGCGCCATAACCAACAGGGGTGTAACCGTTTTTGATCAATGTGCAGCCGACCAACAGCAACCGGCGCGACACGAATATACGGAATTAAGCAATTCGCATACCACGTTAAGATTAAGCAATTTTAATGCCATTATTCGTAAACCAAACACTCCCAGAGACCTTTGCAAAACCCCCAGATGCGGATGCAGTTCAAGGCGTAGCAGCGCAGCGAGCGCAGACATATCCAGTAAATAGGCAAGCGAGCGAGCAGCGCACAACGCTTCAAATGCGCCGCAGATGGCGGTTTTGCAAAGGTCTCTCCCAATCGGCATTGAACATCCCGCACAAGCGGCATAAAAAAACGCCCGCAACACTGTTGCGGACGCTGTACGGACAAACCGGGGCTTAACGGGCGATATCGCCTTTGAACACCACCCGGGCATGGAAGGTACCGGCCTGGCAATCATATTGGCCGCCACGCAGCGGTTTGCGGTCGAAATAGCTGTAGAAATTCACCACCCGGCTACCACCACGCTTGCGGGCAGTTTCCTGGAATTTCTTCGCCGCATTGATGAATGCGCGCTCGCAAGCCACTTCGTCAGAACGGCCGGTGGCATTGGCTGCCTGACGGGTAATCAGGCCGGCGGCAATCACGCTGCCGCCACCCCCAAAGCTGACCGGGGTATTGGGATCCAGCACCGAACGCGCCTCGGCCGAAGCCAGTACCGCACGGCCATCACAACGGTAAATCATGTTGCGGCCTTTGCCCGGATTGTTGTCACGCAACAGGCGGCAGGCGCTGCCGCTACTGCCAGCAGAGGCACTGCCGCGATCGGCTTGTTGCCTGCTGTCACGATTGTCCTGACCGGATGATGACGGGCCATCGCTGCTGGCACAACCAGACAATGCCAAGATTGCTGCCGCGCCCAGGGCCGGCATCCAGGTTCCGATACGCATATTCACTCCTTTGGGTTGGGGCACCGGCATGTGGCCTTTGGGTGCCCGGTTGGGTTGATCAACAAATACTGACTTCAGTTTACTGGAATTTACTCATCAAAGCCATGCCCACCTTTCCCGCTCGCAGGCAGCCGTCATATTCACCATCCGGCGTACAGGCAAAGACCTTTGCAAAACACCCATCTGCGGCGCATTTCTTCGTTGCGCGCTGCTCGCTCGCTTGCCTATCTACTTGATATGCCTGCACTCGCTGTGCTGCTACGCCTCGAACTTCATCCACATCTGGATATTTTGCAAAGGCCTCAGGCATCGCTTTGCGTGGTGCACGCAAGCAATACTCCACCGTGCATAAATTGACAACACGTCAAATCCACTGCAGACGGATACTGGCATCATCGCCCAAACGGTATTTTGTCCTGCCGCAACACGGCTCTCAACGGGCACAACGCTGAAACACCAAGCGGCCCAATGCCGGGTCTGACGTATCGTGCAACAAGCCCTGCTCCAAGCGCCATGCCAAGCGCCGGTTCGGAGTGCGCTCCACGCTTTCATCATCATAAGTCGTCACTGCCCGCACCGTGCCCACCAATCGATTGTCACTACGGGTGCTCAAACGCAAGCGGTCAGCCTTGATTTCCGAGCCAATACTGGTCAGCGTGAACCCTTTGCTGCCCACCGCCAAAAACAAAATGCTTTCATCGTGCAATGATGCGCGACAATGCTGGCGCAACTGCGCCGCACCCAACTTACCGTCCGCAGCCGATACCCATTTGCCCTGAAACGACGCCGGCATATCCTGCGCCCATACCGGCGTGATCACCGCCATCGCCCACACTGCGACGGCCAAAAACTGCCTTTTCATCATCCATGCTCCTTTACCAATGCGACCACCGGGCGATCATCAATACACCCATGCCGCGCGCTCAGTCATCACCACACCACCAAACATCGCTCCGGCATACCCCAGGCTGCCTGAAACCGTATGTCATGGCTGTCGAATTATAGAGCAAATACCCTGCCGTCTCAGCTGCAAAATCATGGTGTGTCAACAGATGGCCACACACACCAAACAGCTGTATCACCGGCCCCAAATCACCATTTCGGCAGCCGCTTCTGTGCCGGCCGCTCTATGCTAAAATGCCCCGTTTTGTTTCTTTCAGGCAGCCTTCATTTATGTCCCGCCCAGCAGACCTCAACGACACCATCCGCATCCGCGGCGCCCGCACCCACAACTTGAAAAACATCGACCTCGACATCCCACGCCACAAGCTCGTGGTGGTAACCGGCCTGTCGGGCAGCGGCAAATCGAGCCTGGCCTTCGACACCCTTTATGCCGAAGGCCAGCGCCGCTATGTGGAAAGCCTTTCCGCCTATGCGCGCCAGTTTTTGCAGATGATGGACAAACC
>JBHAET010000038.1:0-5861 GCA_041855705.1 Neisseriaceae bacterium | reverse complement strand
CACAAGATGCCAGCAACAAACAAGCCATCACCGGGTACAAGATTGGATTCATCCGCATCGCTCAAATTTCCATGATGTTCGGCACAATGGGCGCATCATAAGCCAAAGCCGCCGCCAGCAGCAACCGCAAACCGACTGGCTGGGACCTTGGCAAAATATCCGGATATAAATGAAGTTCATCAAGGCAGTAGCAGCACAGCGAGTGCAGACACATCAGCCAGATAGGCAAACAAGCGGGCAGTACCCTATAAGGGTATAAACTGACAACACAAAAATTTGCCACAGGAGACCTTTACAAAACCCCCATCTGAGGCGCATTTCTGCGTTGTGTGCTGCTCGCTCGCTTGCCTAACTCTATGTTATGTCTGCGCTCGCTGCGCTGCTACGCCTTGAACTGCATACGCATCTGGAGGTTTTGCAAAGATCTCCACAGATGGGTATTTGGCAAAGGTCTCCGACTGTCTGCCGGTTCAGACAGCACAACGCCCCGTTGTGGGGCGTTGTCGGATATCGTCAGATACGGCGGACTGCTTACGGCTGTTTGGCCGCTTCGATCTGGATGTCAATCGTCACGTCTTTGCTGACACCGGCAGCCACCAAATAATTCATGCCCCAACGGGTACGGTCAATAACGGTAGTGAAATCACCGCCGCACACTTCGGTTTTGAGCATCGGGCTTTGGTAACAATTGAATTTTTTGGCCTGCAAACGAACCGGATGGGTTTGTCCCAGCAAAGTCAATTGACCGTCCACTGCCGTAACCTGTCCCTGTGGATTGAAATGCCAACGGTCAGAAACAAAGCGGATGGTGGGGTATTTTTCGGCATGAAACAAGTCTGCCGCTTTCAGATGCCGGTCAAATGCGGCCACACCACTGTTGATGTTGGCCACCGGAATCTCCACCGTTACCGAACCGCTGCGCTTGGCGCGGTCAAACTGAACCGTGCCGGTCAAGCCGTAAAAACCGGCATGATTGGTGCTGGTGCCAAAATGATCAATCGAAAAACGGGCATTGGCATGATTCGAATCAATGGCATACGTATCGGCAAGGGCCGCCGGAGCGACCGATAATGCGAATAAAGTGAATAAGGTACTGGGCTTCATCATGTCTCCTGATAACGGGTATTGTGGCATCCTGCCGCTGGCAGGTTTCACGACCAATGGATTGAGCATCATAACCTGTTGCCGCACTGGCGACCAGCAACACAGCGTGAACGGAGCATTAACGACTGGGCAAGCATGTGGTCGAAATCATCTCAAAATTTATTCATCATCATATTGCAAGACCTTGCATCAAGCCAGGGCTACCTGAAAACCGTTCGCGCCATCCATCCGCAACCGACAGACTACAACCGGGACGGTTTTACCAATGGCTCACCGGCCGCTTCCCCATCAGACTCTTCGATCAAGGGAATGCACTTTTCCAGCGTCAAGCTCATGCGCAGACAACGCAGCTCTGTGGCCAGATCGGTGATGGTTTCCTCCGCACGTCGCAATTGATCACGCAATGCCTGGTTTTCGGCCGTCATTTGCGCCAGCTGCTCGCACAATGTCCCGTTTTCCTGCACCAGTTGTGCCCACTGCTCGCTCCATGCCTGATTATCCTCATCCAGTTTGCGGATCTGGGCACAGGTGGCCACCATGCTTTTGATCATCTGTTGCGCCTGCGGTGTGCTGGATAAATAGTGTTGCCACATCGCCTGATCGCTGGCAGACAACGCTTCACTTTCACTGCCTGGTGGCAACAGGGTTTGGGGTTCACTGCCGTAATACAGGTATTCGGGCTGCACCTGCAACCATTGCGCCAATGCCTGCAATTTGTCCGGCTGCGGCAAAAACAGGCCGCGCAACCAGTTGCGGGCGGTTTGCCAGCTAATCGGCTGCCCGGCGTAATGGGTGTTAAAACCATGCAGCAACACACTGGGTTTGGGTTCCAAACCGGCTTCGCGCATGATTTGCTGCAAACGTTGGCCAAAGGCTTCGGCAACATTGGGTGTCTGAGAGGTGGACATGATGTCACTCCTTAATCAAGTGAATCGGACGGATGGCGTCACCGCATCATGGCGGCAACGGTGCCGATCAGGGCTTGGATCAATGGTTTAAATAAAGCCGATTTTACAGCCACCGGCTGCCTGATGACGGTTGGCAAAATCGGCGCGGCACAGCCGGTAGCGGTTTTGGTAAACGGCACGGCCGCAACCGGCATACAGCGCTTTTTTGATTTGGCGCGGACTTAAACCGATCAGACAGTCCAGCACCTCTTCGTCCAGCACCGGTTCCATAAACCGGCCCCACGGTTCATGGCGCAAAATATGGCGGTAAATCTGCTCCATGATCACATACAACTGTTCGGTGCTCGGGGCCTGGATACTGAACACATTAAAACGGTCACGCACCGGTGCGGCCAGCCGATTGGCATCGTTGCTGGTGGCAATCCACAGCACATGGCTGGCATCCAGCATCAACTCGGGTACCGACAAGTCATAAAACCGCTTGGCGATATTTTTCTCCAGCAAGGCATACAGGGCACTGTCCGGAGGATAACGCTGGTCTTTGCCCACTTTGTCCAACTCATCCAGAAACACCAGTGGATTGGCATGTGGCCCGCGAACCAGACCGTTGAACAACTGTCCCGGACGGGAATCGGTATAGAAACGGTCCAAACCGCACAAAGCGCCATTGCTCTGGGCGTTGGCCATGTCGATCTGAATCATGTCCACTTCCAGCATTTGGGCCAATGTCAGCGCCATTTCGGTCTTGCCGACGCCCGGTGGCCCATCGAACAGCATCGGTGCAAAGGCAATGCGGCCATCACCCAACTGATTGACGGCAAATGCTTCGCGCAAGGCTTGAATCGGCTCGGCAAAATTGGGAAAGCGGACAGCCAGATCATCCAGCTGCGTGCGCCATTGCGCCGACAGCGTTGCCAATTCCTTGTCAGCGCTTGCGCCAGCCAACGGCCGCATGATGTCCTTGATGCGTGCATCTTCAGAATCCAGCAGTGTTTGGTGCTGCTCGGCAGAAAACACGGTGACCTGCGGCGGTGGAAAAAAACGCTTTTGCGCGGCCTCCTGGATGTGTGTTTCTTGAAAATCCAGCGATGTTTGGTGCTCGGCAGAAAACACGGCTACCTGTTCCCCCGGCGGGAAAAAGCGTTTTTGTGTAGCGTCCTGGATATCGATATCTGTTTCTTGAAAATCGTGCTGCCCGGCAGCCGGCATTGCCGGTGACATTGAGGGAAAGAAGCCTTGTTGCATGATTGCCTCCTGAAAACAGCCATTCACATCTGGTAAGTCAATATACTATAAATTTAGGTTTTATAAAAATGAAATTTTTATTTATATTGTACCAGATTGTTTTATGGATACATTTTAGAGGCCTTTGCAAAACCTCCAACTATGGATGCAGCTCAAGGCGTTGCAGCACAGCGAGTACATGCACAGCATAGAGAAAGGCTAAGCAAGCGGGCAGTACCCTATCAGGATATAAACGGACAACGCTTCCAATGCGCCGCAGATGGGGGTTTTGCAAAGGTCTCAACCGGTGTGATGGTGAATCCGCACAATCCCGACTACGGCTTGATGGCAGCTTCCATACAAAAACGGAACGGGATCACCGTTCCGTTGTGCATTGTGCCACCGGCTTGCCGGGCGGACTCAACCGCGGTAATGATCGTCGGCGTCTTTCATGGCCCGGCGTGCCAAAGCCAGATTGGCATGTTGGCGGCTCAGTACCGAAAACAGGAACAAACCGGGGCTGCTGCGCATCGGGCGCAGGATGTGGTATTGCTGTCCCAAAGTCATCAGCACATCCTCAATCTGGTCGTTCTGGCCGCCATGATTGTGCAACAGATCAATGGCTTTGATTTCAGAGCGGATGATTTCGGTATTGCCCACCGCCAGAATGTCCAAATCCAGACTGCCTTCGCTGTAGCCGTCCAGCAGCATGCCGCTCTCGTAATCCACCACCGCACAAGCCAATGTGCCGCGCACATCGCTTAACTCTTTAATGATTTGTTCAAAGTCCAATCCAAACTCCTTTATTCACGCTTGCAACATGTAAGACGGCAACCACCTGCCGGCAGCACACAATCCCAAACCAGCAGCCGGATACCGTCACCGAATCGGCCGAGACCTTGGCAAAACAACCCTTTGTTCTGCATTTCGACACCATGCACCCCGCACTGAAACAGTCCGTTTGATTGATGATGCCATTTCGGGTCTTTTTGCAAAGGTCTTTGGGGCTTATTTTACCGCCATTATGCCCACTCCCGCCAGATGCCGCGGGGCATTTTGCCATTGCCACCGATTGCCGGCCCGGCCAGACCAAACCCAATGCCCAAAACGGGTGAAACATCCCCGCATGGGTTGATGGGTTAGCGGATACCGGTGATGGACGGGATTCACTATAATGCCATCACTTTTGCCTCACCCACGGTCTGCCCATGCTTTGCGTTTACCAGTCCAACCGCCTCGAATATCTGGCCCACGCCTTGGCCACCATCCACCGCCAGCCCGCGGGAAATTCCGTGTGGCAGCCGGAGGAAATCGTGGTGCAAAGCCAGGGCATGCGACGCTACCTGAACCGCTTTCTGGCAGGGACATCGGGTATTGCCGCCAATTTGCGTTACAGCCTGCCGGCCGGACTCGGCTGGCGTCTGCTGCAACAGGTATTGCCGGATGCACCGGCACTCAATCCCTATCATCCCGAAGTGCTGCGCTGGCGGCTGCTGGCACTGTTTAACAGCCCGGCATTTGCCCAGTCACCCGACTGGGACACCGTGCGCACGGCACTGCAACCTTATCTGCGCAGCAGCCGTCATGCCGCCTATCATCTGGCCGGCAAACTGGTCGATGTCTTCGACCAGTATCTGGTGTACCGCAGCGACTGGATCGAGACCTGGCAAACCGGCCGCCTGCTGGGCAATCTGGGCCCGGACGAATGCTGGCAGGCACGCTTGTGGCAGCAACTGGCCGAGGACACCGGCAGCCGGCATCGGGCGGCACAATGGCAATATTTGCTGCAGCACCTGCGCGCCGAATACCTGCCGCCGCGCTTGCTGGTGTTCGGCATCAGCAGCCTGGCACCGGCATATTTGTCGCTGCTGCAAACCATCGCCCAGCACTGCGATGTACATGTATTTGCACTCAACCCCAGCAACGACCACTGGGGCAATGTGTTGCCCACCGCCCGGCTGGCACAGCTGGGCGATGCCGACCGCAGCGGCAGCGGTCACCCGCTGTTGGCGAGCTTGGGCAAACAGGGGCGTGATTTTTTCGATGCACTGGCCGAAATGCCCCAAGTGCGCTACGAAATCCCGATTTACGACCCGCTGCCCGATAATCCCAGCCTGCTGCACCGCCTGCAAGACGACATCCAGAATCTGAGGCTGCCTGAAAGCGGGAACCATGCCCGCATTGACGACAGCATTTGCATCCAGTCGGCCCACAGTCCGGTGCGCGAACTGCAAATTCTCAAAGACCGGCTGTTGCAGGATTTGGCCGCACATCCGGACTGGCAGCCGCACGACATTGCGGTACTCACCCCGCATTTGGAACCTTATCTGCCCTTTATCGATGCCATTTTCGGCCAAAGCCAGGGCGGCAACCAGATACTGCCCTATTCGGTGGCCGACGTGCGCACCCGCAGCAGCGAACCCTTGCTGCAACTGCTGGGTGATTGGCTGGTTTGGGCGCAAAGCCGTTGCGAAACCGAATACCTGCTGCCGCTGCTGGACTCGCCGCTGCTGCGCCAGCGCTTTGCCTTAAGCCAAGCCGATATCGACCTGCTGTTGCAACTGTTGCAGCAACAAGGTACCCGCTGGGGTGAAGATGCCGCCATGCGTGCGGCCCACGGCGGAT
>JBHAET010000037.1:0-3536 GCA_041855705.1 Neisseriaceae bacterium | reverse complement strand
TCAGCAAGGAAATATCATGTGCCGCATCAAACACCTGTTTGCCAGCCTGCTGGCCTTCGCACTACTGACCGCTCCCTTGGTTGCCTACGCCGACACTCCCGGCAAGGAAGACATTCAAAACCTGGGGCGTGCCTTCGAGCGGTTTGCTGATCAGGCACCCGCTTTAGAGCAGAGGTTTGAGCTTGCAAATGACGCCGAAGAACGGGCCGTGCTCAAGGAAATAGCCGTGCTGTTCCGCGATGTGGCCGGACGCATGGACACGCTGGAAATGCGTACGAAAAACGGCGAACACATCCGCAAAGCGTTTGCCGATGGCTACCGCGAGATGAGCGAGGGCATCGAGTTGTCGCTGTCGGGTCACGAGCAGCAAGGATTGCTGAAAACGACGCAGGCAGAAGCAAAAGTGAAAAATGCGTATCGCTTGTTTAAAGAGTTGGCGCAGGAAAACGGTGTGGATACCGGCAAGCTGCCCGATTTCTAGTCCGAGTACCGGAAACCGTCCGCACTATTGACAAGGAGAAGCCGATGTTTGAATTGATCAGCGCCCCCGAAAACCGCATCTTCGGCGTGGCCTTGGCTTTGATGCTGCTCTTGGGCGTGCTGGAAGCCGTATCGCTGCTCACCGGCGGGTTTACCGACTGGCTGGACGGCCTGCTGCCCGAAGGTTTGGACGGCGACACGCACGCGGAAGTGGGCTTGAACGATGTGGATGCCGGCGTGTGGGTGCGTTTTCTGAGCTGGCTGTATGTGGGGCGGATTCCGCTCTTGATGCTGATGGTGGTGTTTTTGTCGGTGTACGGCCTGACCGGTTATCTGTTGCAGGGCGCGGTGCGCGCGCTGACGGGCGGCTACCTGAATGCCTGGCTGGCGGCGCCGGCGGCCTGGTTTGCCGCATTGCCTCTGGTGCGCACGGCGGCGGCGGGCATCCACAAAATCCTGCCTAAAGACGAAACCACCGCGTTGCTCTCGGCTGCCTTGGTGGGGCGTGTGGGGGTGGTGGTGCTCGGCACCATGCGTGCAAACAGCGCAGCCCAGGTACGGGTAAAAGACCAATACGGCCAGCAGCATTATGTGATGGCCGAAGCGGATGCCGAGGGCAGCGAATTGCCGCAGGGCACGGCGGTGCTGCTGGTGGCGGAACAAGACGGGCGCTTTAAGGCGATTGCCAATCCGAGCGGCAGTCTGGTCGATTGACGGGCGGGTGGCCGGAGCAAGGAGATGTCAACACAGAAACCGTTGCCAGCGAAATCATCGGCACAAGGTGTCAAACGCTTGCTGCTCTGGTTACTGGCGTGTTGTTTGTGGGCGTGGGCCGTCTTTCTAGGCCTGTTGGCGTTGTTTGGTGCGACAGAAGCATTGGCGTTGCGCCAACTGCCAGCAACATCGGCACTGTTATTGTTGGTGTTGTTGTCGACAGTGGTATTGAGTACGCGCTTCGCTGTGCAATTGTCTCGCCGTCATGACGGGCCGCGCCAACAGCAAACCGTACCGATCTGGCGGTTATGGATGCTGTCGGGATATTGGTTGGTTTTGAGTTTGATGATGTTCAGCATGATGTTGTTGGGCGATCAACAGCAGGCCAATGTGTTTACTGTTCTGTTTTTGCTGATTTTAACGACCTTGTTTGCGGCGGCCGCCTGTCAAAATGTCCGTCAGTTGTGGCGCCTGTACCGTCAGGGAAAGCTGACAGATTTGCCGCCAATCGTCGGTTTGGGCCGGGTGTGCAGCCGGTTTGCGGGCTGCCTGTTGATGACCTTGGCAGGTTTGGGCTTGTTGGGTGTGTTTGTACAGGGGGCGCAACGCGGTTTGCTGGCCGATCCAT
Source organism: Neisseriaceae bacterium (assembly GCA_041855705.1). GTDB lineage: Bacteria > Pseudomonadota > Gammaproteobacteria > Burkholderiales > Neisseriaceae > JALJZY01. The sequence continues at coordinate 1,714 of JBHAET010000037.1, read as the reverse complement.
CGAAGCGGCCGGGAGGCGTGGTGATTGTGGTGGTGGCACTGCTGTTGCTGGCGGTATCCGGCTGGGCTTGGAGTCGCTGGTTGGTGCTGTTTCAGCGCTATGCGGAACAGCAGCAACGGTGGTAAAGCCCGGCCGGAGTGGTCGAGTGGCTACCTGAACATGCTGGTGTGTCAGTAGGTTGTTTGTGTTCATTCAAGAAAGGGAATCTGATGGGATTGATCGAAATTTTGGTGATTGCCGGTGTGCTGTTGGTGGGACTGGGGGTGCTCGGTCTGATTCTCACCCGCCTTTACCGCCGAGCCAGTAAGGAAGTGTCGTTTGTGCGCACCGGTTTCGGCGGCGAAAAAGTGATCATGAACGGCGGCGCGCTGGTGCTGCCGGTGCTGCACGAGGTGATTCCGGTCAACATGAACACCCTGCGGCTGGAAGTGCGCCGTGCCGCCGAGCAGGCGCTGATTACCCGCGACCGCATGCGGGTGGACGTGATGGCGGAGTTTTATGTGCGGGTAAAGCCCACCGGCGAGAGCATTGCCACCGCCGCGCAAACCCTGGGCATGAAAACCATGTCGCCCGAGCAGCTGAAAGAATTGGTGGAAGGCAAATTCGTCGATGCACTGCGTGCGGTGGCGGCGGAAATGGCGATGGAAGAGCTGCATGAAAAACGTGTCGATTTCGTGCAGAAAGTGCAGCAGTTCGTGTCCGAAGATTTGTATAAAAACGGCTTGGAGCTGGAATCGGTGTCGCTGACCGGCCTCGACCAAACCGACTTCAAATTCTTCAACCCGCAAAACGCGTTCGACGCCGAAGGTTTGACCCGTCTCACCGAAACCATCGAAGTGCGCCGCAAAAAGCGCAACGACATTGAGCAGGATACCGATCTGGCGATCAAAACCAAAAACCTCGAAGCCGAGCGTACCCGCCTGAACATTTTGCGCGAAGAAGAATATGCCAAGCTGGAGCAGGAACGCGAAATTTCCGTGCGCCGCGCCGAGCAGGAAGCCAGCATCGCCGAGCAGGAAGCGGCCAAAAAGCGTGAAGCCGAAGAGGCACAGATTGCCGCTCAGCGCGAAGTGGATTTGCGCCGTCTGGAAGCGGAGCGGGCGGTGGAAAACGAAAACATCCTCAAGCAGCAGGCAATTCAGAGCGCACAAATCGAGCAGCAACGCACCATCCAGCTGGCCGACCAGGAAAAGCAGCGTCAGATTGAGCAGGCGGAAATTGAGCGTAAAAAAGCAGTTGAACTGGCGGCGCAAAACAAACAGCGCGAAGTGGAGCAGGCCGAAGTCGAGCGGCGCAAGGCAGTAGAGTTGGCCGAACAGGACCGGGCGATTGCGGTGGCAGAAAAATCGCGCACCGAATCGGTGGCCAAGGCCGAAGCCGATCGCGCGCGTGCCGAAGCGGTGCGTGAAGAAGAGGGCGTGATCACCGTGCGCGAAACCGAACGTGCCGAGCGGGCGAAGGCGGTGGAACTGATTGCGGCAACCGAAATCGCCCAACGCGAAGCCATCGCGGTGACGGTAGCGGCCGAGGCGGAGAAACAGGCGGCGCAAGACCGTGCCGAAGCCTTGCGCATTGCCGCCGAGGCCGAAGCCGAGCAATTCCGGCTCAAAGCCCAGGGTGAAGCCGATGCCCAGCTGCTGATGGCACGGGCGCAGGAAGAGCAATACCGGGTGGATGCCGAAGGCAAGCGCGCGGTCAACGAAGCGGCCAATGT
>JBHAET010000036.1:0-10620 GCA_041855705.1 Neisseriaceae bacterium | reverse complement strand
TTCAAACAAAACAAAATCTTACAATTAAAACAATTATTCCCCGAAATCTTTTGTGAAGAGCAAATCGATTTTGAAAAACTCAAACTGGTGTTGGGCGAAGACAATCTCTGCGCCCAAAACGAACGCTATCAACTTAACTGGGCAGGCAAATCCGATGCCTACCGTACCCTTCAATCCCCCACCTTCAACACCCTTGCGCCCTGCATTGCCGAGAGCGTGAATTTTCACGATACGCAAAACGTCTTTATTGAAGCGGAAAATTTGGAAGCCCTGAAAATTCTGCAAAAATCCTACGCGGGCAAAGTCAAAATGATCTACATCGACCCGCCCTACAACACAGGCAGCGACAGCTTTGTTTATCCCGACAAATTCGCCGAAACGCGCGAAGAATACGCCAAACGCGTCGGCGACAAAGACCAAGACGGCTATTTATTGCGCGACGGCGCATTTGCCGGCGCGTGGCGCAAAAACAGCAAAGACAACGGCAATTATCACAGCAACTGGCTCTCCATGATGCTGCCGCGCCTGCATTTGGCAAAAACCCTGCTGCGCGAAGATGGTGTGATTTTTATCAGCATTGACGACCATGAACAGGCGCAACTGAAATTGCTTTGTGATGAAGTGTTTGGGGCGGAGAATTTTGTGGCAACTCTGATTTGGAAAAATGGGCGAACTTCCGCAGCACATTTTACGCATGAGCACGAAAACATTATTTGTTATGCAAAGAGTAAGGTTGAACTAGAACTATTTAAATATGATGGTGAGGCATGCGTAACAGACCGAACTGTTAAAAAACCAAGTTCTAAAAACCCTTTATCAATTATTGAATTTCCAGCAGGAATAGAATTCGAGAGTGAAGATAAAGTTTTTCCTAATATTATTGGTGATAAAGAACCTATAAAAATAGTGAAAGGTAAATTTGAATCTAAAAATAGAAAACTTGCTCAACCAGTTTCATTAGAAGCCGCATGGACTATGGCGGATATGATAAAAAATTGGTTAAAAGGAGAAGAGGTTATTGATCAAAAAGGGCAAAAAGTTCGCCGTTTTTTCTTTAAATCAAATGGGGTACTGCAATATGAAAAAGAAAAAGGCACATTTCATCCCAAAACAATTATTACGGAATTTACGACCAAACAAGGTAGCAATGTATTAATTGATTTACTGGAAAATCCGGTTTTTGACTTTCCCAAACCCCCATCGTTAGTTGCTTATTTAGTAAGTTTTGTTTGCTCTAATAAAAATGACCTAATCCTAGACTTCTTTTCAGGCAGTGGCACAACCGCCCACGCCGTGATGCAACTGAACGCCGAAGACGGCGGCAACCGCCGTTATATTTGCGTGCAATTAGCCGAAGAAACCGCCGAAAATTCCGAAGCGCGTAAAGCAGGTTTTGCCAACATCGCCGAAATTGCCAAAGAACGCATCCGCCGTGCAGGCGCGCAAATCCGTAGGTCGGGCATTAATGCCCGACAAAATATGCCGTCTGAAAATGCGGATACCGCTGCGGACGCGGTGTCGGGCATCCATGCCCGACCTACTGTGGACACGGGCTTTAAAGTCTTCAAACTCGCCGAAAGCAATTTCAAGCAATGGTTAAGCCCGGCCAACCGCAGTTCAGACGGCCTTGAAGAGCAACTGGAAATCTTCCGTGATGTGGTCGAACCGCACGCCACCACCGAAAACATGGCCTACGAACTGGCCTTGCGTTTGGGCTTCCAACTCACCGACCCGATGATTTTTTCAGACGGCGTGGTGTGGCTCAACAATGCCTCGGACAATCGCAAAACGGCATTGCTGCTGGAAACGGTCAGCGATGAATTGTTTCACAAAGTACTGGCGCAGTCGCCGCAAAAAGTGTTCGCGCTGGACAAGGTGTTCGACGGCCACGATGCGCTGAAAACCAATGCGGCCTTGCAGTGCAAAGATGCGGGCGTGGTGTTCGAAACGCTTTGATGCCTGTCTGAAAAAGGAAAAAGCGATGCAGTTGAAATTTGAAACGCTGGATTACCAAAGCGATGCGATTGAGGCGGTTGTCCGCCTGTTTGAAGGTGAACCTAACCATGCTCGGATGTTTGAACTGAATGCGACCGGTGTTTCACCGATTGTGGCGAACCGCCTGCATTTGCCACACCATGAAATCGGTAGAAACCTGAATGCGGTGCAACGGGATTTCAGGCTGCCTGAAACGCCAATCGGTGAACACGGGCTGAATTTTTCGGTGGAAATGGAAACAGGCACAGGTAAAACGTATGTTTATCTGCGCACGGTTTTTGAACTGAACAAACGCTACGGCTGGCGGAAGTTTGTGATTGTGGTGCCGAGCGTGGCAATCCGCGAGGGCGTGGTGCAGAGTATCCGCACGATGAAACCGCATTTTCAGGTAGCCTTTGATAATCCGGTTTTCCATTCGGTAGTGTATCGCAGCGACCGCTTAAATACGCTGCGCAATTTTGCCACTAACAATCATATTGAAATTCTGATTATGAACATTGACGCGTTTAAGAAAGACGACAATGTGATTAACCGCGTCAATGAAAGCGGCCATGCGCCGATTGAATGGATTAGCGGTACCAGCCCGATTGTGGTGATTGACGAGCCGCAAAATATGGAAACGGAGTTGGCAAAACAGGCGATTGATGCGCTTGATCCTTTGTTTGTGCTTCGTTATTCGGCCACGCACAAAAATCCCTACCATAAAATTTACAGCTTGAACCCGATTGAGGCGTATAACAAAAAGCTGGTGAAGCAGATTGAAGTCGAGCCTGTTTTGGCGAAAAACGATGTGAACGGTGCGTATGTGGTCTTGAAGGAATTTGTGCCAGGAAAGAAAAAGCTGGCGGCGAAAGTGGAAATCCATGTTGCCAATAAAAAGGAAACCAAGAAGAAAACGGTGAATGTGTCGCCAGGCGATAATTTGTTTGATAAATCGGGCAACAACGAAAGCTACCGGTACGGTTTTATCATCAACGGTTTAAATGCGGAAACGGGCGAAATGGCTTTGTCGGGCGGGCAAATCATCACGCGGGGCGAAAGCGATGATTTAATCCGCGATGAAGTGATGAAAAAGCAGATTGAATGCACAATCAAAGAGCATTTGGCGAAGGAAAAACGCTTAAATCCGCGCGGCATTAAAGTTTTATCGCTGTTTTTTATCGACAAAGTGGCAAATTACCGTAACGGAGGCAAGTTTGCGCACTGGTTTGCGGAAATTTATCAACGCGAAACGGGTGAAAGCGCGGACGGCGTGCACGACGGTTATTTCAGCCAAGACAAGGATACCAGTGGCAAAACCAAAGCCGATGAAGATACTTACGATTTGATTATGCGCGACAAGGAAAAACTGCTTTCTTTCGACAGCCCGTTACGCTTTATCTTCTCTCATTCCGTGCTGAAAGAGGGCTGGGACAATCCGAACGTATTCCAAATCTGTACGCTCAACGAAACCCGTTCACCGATTAAAAAACGGCAGGAAATCGGACGCGGTTTGCGCTTGGCGGTGAACCAGAAAGGCGAGCGCGTACGCGACGAGGGCGTGAATATTTTGACCGTGATTCCGAACGAAAGTTACGAAAGTTTCGCCGCCAATTTGCAAAAAGAATACGAAGACGAATGCGGCATCAAGTTCGGCAACGGCGGTGTAAAATCCAAAGAAAAACGCACCCGGCAGACCTTCCGCAAAGGTTTTACACTCGATCCCGTTTTTCTGGAAATCTGGCAAAGGTTGCAGCATAAAACGCGCTATTCGGTGCAGTTTTCGCGTGATGAATTAATTCAGACCGCCTCTAAAGCGGTGCGCGATATGCCAACAATCGACAAACCAAAAATTCTGGTGCAGAAGGCGGTGCTTCATCAAACGAAAACAGACGGCATTTGGGGCGAGGAACGCAACTCGTGGGCGGAACAGGCGGATATTGAATGGAATATTCCCGATGTGCTGGGCGAAATCCAAAAGAAAACCAGACTAACGCGGCAGACGCTGTTTGAAATCGTGCAGCAGTCGGGGCGCGCAGGCGATATTGTCAACAATCCGCAGCGCTTTATCGATTTGGTGTCCGAAAAAATTCAGACGGCTTTGCATGGCTTGATGATTGAGGGTATCGAATATTTCAGGCTGCCCGAAAACGGCGAATACGCGCAAAGCCTGACGCGCTGGCAGGAGCTGGAAAACATCGGCGCGGAATTTTTTATGAACGAATACACCTTTGCCATAAACCGGAAAGACGATGCAAAACGGCACAAAACTATTTTTGCCGACTATATCCCGCTGGATTCCGGCACAGAAAACCAATTTGCCCGCGATTGTGAAAGCCACGAAAACGTGAAGTTTTATTTTAAACTGCCCGAGTGGTTCAAAATTCCTACGCCCATCGGAAACTATAACCCGGACTGGGCATTGGTGATGGAAAATCAGGAAAAAGTGTATTTCATTGCCGAAACGAAAAATACCGGCAAAGGCATACAGGAAGGTGTGGACATGGATAAATTGCGAGAAACCGAGCGGCAGAAAATCCAATGTGCCAAGCGGTATTTTGCGGTGTTTGACGGGGTGGATTACAGAGTGGTGGAGAAGGTGACAGAATTATCAATAAATTAATATTTTCAAATTCTTATAAATAATTCAAGCCGTCTGATAAAATTTTCAGACGGCTTGAGCCTTGATTACCCTTGCCAATCACTTACTCAAACACCTTGCCCTATGCCAATACGGCTTGCACGGGCGCGAAGTCGCGGCGGTGTTCGGCCAGGGCGCCACGTTCAACGATAACGTTCTAGGGTCTGTTGACAATTAACGCAACGGCGGTATTTTTGGTCAAAATCCCCCGTCTGCTACGTTAAAAATGCTCGCAAGGTGTTCAACCTTGCTGTGCTTTTTGCCTGGCATACGTGGTTTTTGCCTCAAAAAACCACTTCGCCGGTCAATTGTCAACAGACCCTAACAACGCGGGTACGGTGTCTGTATTTAGTGTTGAAATGGCCGTTACACCACCGCAAAAAAGCCCAATACCAAAACCGCATAACGGGCAAATTTACCCACCACCAGCAACAGGCTGGACAGCCAGAAATTGAAACGCAGCCAGCCGGCGGCAATCGCCAAGCCGTCGCCGACAAACGGCACCCAGGCCATCAGCAGGGCCCAAATGCCGTATTTGTCCAGCCAGCCGCGAATGCGCGCGCTGGGTTGGTGTTTGTCCGGCACCAGCCGGCCCATGCCGTACGACACCATGCTGCCCATGCCGTTGCCCACGGTGGCCAACAACAGCGCTCCCAGCCACAAATGCTGGTGAACGCGGATAAACGCCAGCAAGGCCACATCCGATGTGCCGGGCAGAATGGTGGCCGACGAAAACGCCGAAAACCACAGGCCCAGCCATTGCCAAAACAAATCCATCACACTGTTGCGTCAAAAAAACGGCATTATAAAAACCGGCCACCGCCGATGCCACCGTTTTTACCCGATTTGATGCCGGAAACCTTTGCCTGTTCAAAACACCGTTGGCACGGTCGGGTTCAAATCATGCCCGGGTGGCGCAAAAAGGTACGCACATCCACCGTTTCGCCATGCCGGTGGGTGTAGAACACGGTCAGGGCTTTGTCGGTGGCCTCATCGCTCAGCCACATCAGCACACGCCGGTTGTAATCGACTGCCGGATCGTGTCGACGGCCGGCGGCTTCGGCACTGTGGTACAAATCCAGCGGTTTGAGCAGGCGGTTGTCTTTGTCGAGCAGGACAATCTGCTTGGCCGCCGCTTCGCAACCGCTCAAATCGTCCGGGTTGCATTCGCCCAGATAAGCGCGTTGGAAATGAACCGCCAGTTCGATGTTGCGGCCGGTCAGCCGCGCCAGATGCCCGAACCAGAGTGCGAAACGGCGGCTGGTCTGCAACAGGCCGTTGTGCCGCCAGTCCTGACCGCCCATATTGACAAAATACAGCCGCACATCCTGCTGGTCGGGGCCTTGCCAACGGCGGTAGGCGTCCAGCAGACTGTCGCGGCGGTTGAACAAGGCATCCCGGATCAGGTACAGCGCCAATTGTTTCAGGGCGCGGCGGCGGTAGGCTGCCTGAACCTTCAAATCGCAAACATAGGCATAGGCCGCACCGTGGCGCAGCTGGAACACGATTTGGCAGCAACCGACAATCTGTTGCTGCCGGTTGCGAAACAACAGGCTGTACACCCGTTCGTCGCAACCGTCGGCCAGGTAGCGGAAAAAGGCAAAATAATCACCGTCCCCATCATGGTCGTGGCGGATTTGGAAGTTGTACTGCGGGCTGAGGGTGTACACAAACTGCCCTTCCAGTTCGGCCAGCGCCCGGCTGATGGCCTGGTAGCGTGCCGGCTCGCGCTTCAGCTGGGACAGGCAGTGTTTTTCCAAGTGCAAGCGGGTCATCGGCGAACCTGCAAGACATAGCTGTGGCTGTAAAAACCGGTTGCGTCATACAGTGCCGGATTGGCCGCCGAGTGATCGATCACCACCAGTCCGGCCACCTCGGCCGTGGCGGCGACATCGTAATCGGACAGCAGCCGGCGCAGTACAAACAGGGTGTCGGGGCGGCGGCACAGGCGGACAATCCGTGCCCAAGCAGCCGCAATCGCATCGGCCGGCAGCCAGTCGAACACATTGCTCAGCATCACCAAGTCGTAATCATCCTCTGGCGGTGCGTCAACCGCTTGCTCGGCAATGTCCCACAAATGCTGCGACAACAGTTGCAGATTGTCCTGCTGCAAGCGGGCAGACGCCGGTGCCTGGCCGGTGATGTCACGGCTGTTCCAATGCTCGGGACGACTGCTCAGGGCGCGGTAGAAATGTTCGGCAAACACCAGCGGATCGCTGTGGGCGGCCCGACAGCCCAGCACTGCTTGCGGGCCGAAGTAATGAATCAGGTTGTCGCGGTGAAATACGGTGCGGCAACCGTGGTGCAGGTCGGCATAACGGCGCAGCTGGGCAAACAGGTGCTCGAATTTGGCATGGTATTCGGGCGGGGCAAAACGGTGGTCGGTCTGGCCGCCCAATTTGGCGGCGGCCAGTGCCAGCTGGTTGGGATTGATGTCGAACAAGCGGAAGGCAAACCGCTTGTCGGGGAAGGCATTGGCCAGGCGAATGTGGTTTTCGCCGCCGCCGCAAACGGCAAGGATGTTCAGTTGCGGCCGTGCGGCCAGACGCTGGGCAATCAGGTGCGCCTCCACCGCACTGTCTTCGCGGGCGTAATAAAAACCCAACGGTTTGTCGGGTACCGATTCGAAGGCCATCAGCCGCACGATGTGCCGTACCAGATGGTCGCCGCCTTGCGCCAGTGTGGCACACAGCTGGGTTTCATCCACCGGCCGGCCGGCATCGGCCGCCACCGTCAGATAGGTATCGACAAATTCCCAACCATGCTGCCAGTCCAGTTCGGCATGAATGGCGTAATGTTGCTGCCGCGCCGCCAGCCCCGGCGCCGCGCGCTCCAGAAAAGCCACAATGTCGCGGCTGATCACCGCATACACATATTCGATGCCGCCCAACAGCAGCAAGGCATCGGGATGGCCGGCCGGCAGTTGTTCGAAATCGGCCACAATCTGCTGCAAGCCGTTGCCAGGCAACGAGAAATCTACCTCATCAAACGAGCGCTGACCAAGGTGCTCGGCCAGGCAATTCAAATACTGGCGGTAGGTTTCGACATGCGGCACGCCACTGGGCAAGCCGTGTTCGTACATCAGGTTTTCCATCAGGTGCAGGCGCTGCGGGGTATATTCGATGTCGGCGGCCGCACGGGCCAGCATTTTGGAAAACACGCGCACGAAATGGTAGAAATGGAATTGGAAGCGCAGAAAATAGCGTAAATCCTCGGTGCTCGGTTGCGGCGTGGACAGCAGAACATACAGTGGTGATTGGTGGTAGCCGGGATGTTGCTCAAACAACTGAACCAGCCGGTCAGACAAAGACATGCTCAATGGGTACTTTCAGTATCAGGGTTGGGATGGGGTGATTCGGCGCCATGTCAGCGGCTTTCAGGCAGCCTACCAAGGCTGCCTGAAAGCCGGCAGGCTTAACGCATGGTGACAAATTCTTCGGCACCGGTGGGATGGATGGCCATGGTCTGGTCGAAGTCGCGTTTGCGTGCACCCATTTTCAGCGCCACGGCAAACCCTTGCAGCATTTCATCCACGCCGAAGCCAATGCCGTGCAGGCCGACGATGGTTTCGTCCGCACCGGCGCACACCAGCTTCAAACGGCAGGGTTGGCGGTGGCGGGTCACCGCGCTGTACATCGGAGTGAAACTGCTGGTGTACACCTTGACCGCCGAACCGTATTGTTGCCGCGCCTGTTCTTCGGTCAGGCCCACGGTGCCGATGGGCGGATGGCTGAACACCACGGTGGGAATCAGCCGCGGATCCAGTTTGGCCTCGGCACGCCGGTTAAACAGGCGTTCGGCCAGTTGGCGGCCGGCAGCCACGGCCACCGGGGTCAGCGCCACCTGGCCGGTGTTGTCGCCCACCGCATAAATACCAGGCACCGAGGTGTTTTGCCACTCGTCGACCCGGATAAAACCGTCCTCATCCAGCGCCACGCCGGCGGCGGCCAGGTTCAGGCTGTCGGTGGCCGGCTGGCGGCCCACCGCCCACACCAGACAGTCGGTCACATGTTGCCGCCCATCCGCCAGTTGCAGCAACAAGCTGCCGTCGTCCTGACGGTGCACGGCTTCGGGTGTGGCGCCGGTGTGCAGGGTGGGACCGTCGGTGCGCATGATTTCCACCAAGGTGTCGGACAGCATGTGATCAAAGCTGCGCAAAGGCTTGGCACCGCGCACAAACAAATGGGTGTCCACCCCCAGGCTGTGCAGCACGCCGGCCAGCTCCACCGCAATATAGCCGGCACCGGCAACCGCCACCCGCGCCGGCAGGGTGTCGAGTGCGAACACGCCGTCCGAATCAATGCCGTGTTCGGCACCGGCCACGTCCGGCCGCAGCGGGCGGCCGCCGGTGGCCACCACGATGTGGTGGGCACGGTACTGTTGGCCGTCCACCTCCACGGTATGGGCATCGACAAAACGGGCAAAGCCGGCAATCACCGTCACGCCGTTGTTGGCCAAGCTGTTGCGGTAGGAGGCATGAATCCGCTCAATATACGCCTGACGGCTGGCCACCAGCCGGCCGAAATCAAAACCGATTTCGCCAAGGTCAAAGCCGTAATCCGGTGCATAGCGGTGCAAGGCTTCCGCCATCTGCGCGCCGTACCACATCACTTTTTTCGGCACGCAACCGACATTGACGCAGGTACCGCCCAGCAGCTTGGCTTCAACCAACAGGCAGCGGGCGCCGTGGCTGGCGGCCCGGTTGGCAGTGGCAATGCCGCCGCTGCCGCCGCCAATCACAAGCAAATCATATTCTTGCATGGTCAAATCTCTTCCGGTTTTCAGGCAGCCAAAGGCCCAGGCTGCCTGAAAAGAAAACAGTGTGCGCCAGGGTCGGTTGACCATGAACCGGCAAAGCGGTTTTTGCGCGCATTTTTAACGCTGCAAACGGGGCGTTTTGTCCCCCCATACCGCCGTTGCGTTCATTGTCGCCAGACCCCGGACACACCCGCATGGGTTCAGGCCAAATTGCCGGCAATATAGCCGGACAAATGGGAAATGGTTTCCTGCTGGGCTTCGATCAGTGCCTTGACCACATCGCCAATGGTGATGATGCCCACCACCCGGCCGTCGTCCACAATTGGCAGGTGGCGGAAATGGTTGTTGGTCATCGCCTCCATCGCCACCAGCAAATCGGTGTCTTCACCGGCGGTGTGCAGGCGGGTGCTCATCATGTCGCCAACGGCAGTAGTGCGCGAATTGTGCCCCTGCAAGGCCACCTTGCGCGCATAGTCGCGCTCGGAAAAAATGCCCACCATCTGTTCGCCGTCCATCACCAGCAAGGCACCAACCCGGTGGTTGGCCATGTGTTCCAATGCCTGGTACACGCTGGCATCCGGCCGGATGCTGTGGACGGTGCGCCCTTTTTGCGCCAACACTTGGCGTACGGTTACGGTGGGTAGTTCCATGACGGCCTCCTTGTGGTGAACGGTTGCGGGAAGGTGCGGCAACAGCCGGCAGACTGCTGGTGGCAATGTAGCCCGATTTACGCCGCTTGTACAGCCGCCTGTATCCGGCAAGCGGCGAATGGCATACAATAGCGCGCTTGAATTTGCGATGGAAACACCATGAATACTGCTGATCTGGCCGCCTTGATCCAGCCGCTGCCGGTACCCACCGGCCAACGCAGCTTTGGCGAAGACAAAGTCCGCATCGACGCACAGGACAAAGGCGACCATCTGGCCCTGACCCTGACCTTCCCCTACCCGGTTTGCCACATCACCGAAGCGGTCAGCGCCGCCGTGCGCACGGCACTGGCGCCGGTGCTCGCCGGCCGCCAGCTGCAGCTGACGGTTAACAGCGACATCAGCGCCCGCCAGGTACAACCGGGGGTCAAAACCATTGCCGGGGTGAAAAACATCATTGCGGTGGCCTCCGGCAAGGGCGGGGTGGGCAAGTCCACCACCAGCGCCAATCTGGCACTGGCCCTCAGCCGCATGGGTGCACGGGTGGGGGTGTTGGATGCCGACATCTACGGCCCCAGCCAGCCGGCCATGTTCGGCGTG
>JBHAET010000035.1:0-10179 GCA_041855705.1 Neisseriaceae bacterium | reverse complement strand
CTTCAAGGCGCAAGTGGCGCAGAAAGACGCCGGCGACGACGAAGCCATGCACTACGACGCCGACTACATCCGCGCCATGGAATACGGCCTGCCCCCCACCGGCGGCAGCGGCATCGGGCTGGACCGCTTGGTGATGCTGCTGACCGATGCGCACAGCATCCGTGACGTGGTGCTGTTTCCGCAGATGCGGCCGGAATAAGTCCGGACGTTTTGGCCCTCTGGCCGCATTTTTCAGCGCACAAGCGAGGTTTCATGCAACACCATCAGGCACGCAAACGGTTTGGGCAGAATTTCCTGCAGGACAGCCGCATCATCCAGGACATTGTGGCGGCGGTGCGGCCGCAGCCGGACGATACGGTGATCGAGATCGGCCCCGGTCTGGCGGCGATTACCGCGCCGCTGGTGGCCCGGTTGCCGCAGCTGCATGTGGTCGAAATTGACCGCGACATTGTGGCCAGGCTCAAAACCCTGCCCTTTGCCGACAAGCTGGTGATTCACGAGGGCGATGTGTTGCAGTTCGATTTTCGCAGCGTGCCGGGGCGCAAGAAAATTGTCGGCAATCTGCCGTACAATATTTCAACCCCGCTGCTGTTCCGTTTCGGAGACCTGGTGGACGAGCTGGTCGAGATGCATTTCATGCTGCAAAAAGAAGTGGTGGAGCGGATGGTGGCCGAGCCCGGCAGCAACGACTATGGCCGCCTGAGCGTGATGCTGCAGTATTTTTTCGAGATGGAAAACCTGTTTGAAGTGCCGCCGGAAGCATTTTTGCCGGCACCCAAGGTGTATTCGGCGGTGGTGCGCATGATTCCGCAACCCGGCCGCATCGGGGTGGCGGACCACTTTGACCACTTTGCCGCCGTGGTGAAGCAGGCATTCCAGAAGCGGCGCAAAACCGTGCGCAACAATCTGAAAGGCATCGCCGATGACCACTGCCTCTCGGCGGTCGGGATTGATCCGGAGTTGCGGCCGGAACGCATTGCAGCACAACAGTATGTGGCATTGAGCAATTTTTTATTGCACAATGCGGCCTGAGTCTTTTTGCCGGTTGCCATGCCGCCAACCACACACATTCAGTCTACGGGGATAAACAAAATGATCGAATTCAAAAATGTTCACAAATGGTTTAAAGATTTGCACGTGATCAACGGTGTCAACCTCACCGTCAACCAAGGCGAAGTGGTGGTGGTGTGCGGCCCGTCCGGCAGCGGCAAATCGACCCTGATCCGCACCGTGAACCAGTTGGAAAGCATTCAGGAAGGCGAAATCTGGGTGGACGGCATCAATGTGGCGGATCCGAAAACCGATTTGAACAAGGTGCGGGCCGAAGTGGGTTTCGTGTTCCAGCATTTCAATCTCTATCCGCATTTGAGCGTGATGGAAAACATTACCCTCTCGCCGATCAAGGTGAAAAAGCAGTCACGCGAGCAGGCGGAGAAAAAAGCGGTGGAGTTGCTGGAACGGGTGGGTTTGGCACACAAGCGCGATGCCTACCCGCAGCAATTGTCTGGCGGCCAGCAGCAGCGGGTGGCGATTGCCCGCGGTTTGGCCATGGCGCCGCGGGTGATGCTGTTTGACGAACCGACCTCGGCGCTGGACCCGGAAATGGTGGGCGAAGTGCTGAAGGTGATGAAGGACTTGGCCATGAGCGGCATGACCATGATGTGCGTGACCCACGAAATGGGGTTTGCCCGCGAAGTGGCGGATCGGGTGATCTTCGTGGATCAGGGCCAGATTGTCGAAATGGCCGATCCGGACACCTTCTTTACCAGTCCGCAAAGCGAACGCGCGCGCCAGTTCATCGATCAGGTGAAAAAAGCGCATTGAGCCGGCAAACGGCCATTTGCCCGCAAACAAGGCTGCCTGAAACGGTTTTCAGGCAGCCTTGTCCATATGAGACCTTCGCAAAACCCCTATCTGCGGCGTATTTGAAGCGTTGTGCGTTGCTCGCTCGTTTGCCTAACCTCATGTTATGTCTGCACTCGCTGCGCTGCTACGCCTTGAACTGCATTCACATCTGGAGGTTTTGCAAAGGCCTCGGGGATTGTCACCAAAAATACCGCCGTTGCGTTCATTGCCAACAGGCTCTGGGTGGCCAGTCATATCCGCAAGGCTGCCTGAAAACCGGTTCATGCTTTTCAGGCAGCCTGGTTTCCGGTTTGCCGGCCATCGGCAGCAAACCGCAGCCGGCTTTACCAATAACCGAGCACTTTCCACCAGATGCCGCCCACCAGCGCAAACACCAGCAGATTGACCACGCTCATGATGAAGCCGGCTTTCCACCATTCGCCCAGCGTGGTGTAGCCGGAGCCGAAGATGACCGGTGAGGTGCCGGTGGCGTAATGGGTCAGGGTCATCATCAGGCTGGAAGCGGCCGCCATGATCAGTGCGAACAGCATGGGCGGCGCACCCAATGCAATGCCGGCGGCGTAAAAGGCACCGAACATGGCGGTGATGTGGGCGGTGGTGCTGGCAAACATGTAGTGTGCATACAGATAGGCCAGCAGCAGCAGGGTGCAGGCCCACGGCCAGCCGAGGCCCAAACTGCCGATATGGGTTTCCAGCAGCCCGGAAAACCAGGTGATCAGTCCCAATTTGTTCAAAAACGATGCCATCATGATCAGGGCGCTGAACCAGACGATGGTGTCCCAAGCGCTTTTTTCCTTGAGCACGTCCTCCCAGGTCAGCACCCCGCTGAGCAAGAGCAGCGACAGGCCGATGAACGCCGTGGTGGTGGCATCCACCGCCCAGGCCTTGCCCAGCAGCATGGCCGGCACCCCGGCCCACAGCAGCAGCAGCAGGGCGAAAATGCCCAGCATGATCCACTCGCCGCGGCTCATCGGTCCCTGTTCGCGCAAGCGCTCCTTGGCAAACGCCACCGCATTGGGCGTGGTCTTGATTTCCGGCGGATACAGCCAGTACAGAATCAGCGGCATCAGGGCCATGGCCACTACCCCGGGCAGCAGCATGGCCAGCGCCCAGGTGCCCCAGCTCAGATGGATGTCGTTGCCGGTGGCCTGGGCAATCAGGTCCACCACCAGCGGATTGGGGGCGGTGGCGGTAATGAACATGGCCGAAGTAATCGGATTGCTGTGGTAATTGACCAGCGCCAGATATTTGCCCATCCGCTTTTCGGTGCCCTGCGCCGGATCGGACTGGTAGCTGCTGGCAATCGCCCGCATCACCGGATGGATGATGCCGCCGCCGCGGGCGGTGTTGCTGGGGGTCACCGGCGCCAGCAGCAGTTCGGAAATGGCCAGACTGTAGCCGATGCCCAGCGTGCGCTTGCCCCACACGGCAATGAACCAGTAGCCAAACCGCGCGCCCAGACCGGTTTTGAGCAGGCCGCGCGAAATCATGATTGCGGCGCCAATCAGCCAGATCAGTGAACTGCCGAAACTGGAGAGTGCGTCACGGATGGCATCCGACGGCTTGTCGGCAGTGACGCCGGTCAGTGCCACCAGGGTGATGGCCAGGATAGACAGTGCGCCAATCGGCATGGCTTTGCCGATGATGGCGGCAATCACCCCCACAAACATGGCCAGCAGATGCCAAGCCTGCGGGGTAACGCCTTCCGGTACCGGAATCCCGAACCAGATGATCAATGCCAGCGCCAAGGCAATGGCGGCCGGAATTGGCTTGAAACCCATGTTGTCCTCCTTGCGATTCATTCGCATGTCAACGAACCGCTATCTTCGGCCGCCGCAGCCCGTGCGGCAAGTGCCGGATCATGCTTGTCTGACTTGGCGCAAACCCGGGTGCAATTCTGGTGCGGATGCGGCCGCAGATTTTTTCAGGCAGCCGCTTGAAATCGGCAACTCGATGCCCATTTAGAGGCCAAGCAAAGCGGCAGTCCGGCCGCAAAACCGTTATCCAATCTGTTATTTTGTGATTTGAGGAGCATTGTTATGGCCAAAGTCATTGGTATCGACCTGGGTACCACCAATTCCTGCTTGTCCATTTCCGAAGGCGGACAAACCAAAGTCATCGAAAACGCCGAAGGCGCGCGTACCACCCCGTCCATCATCGCCTATCTGGATGGCGGTGAAATCTTGGTGGGTGCGCCGGCCAAGCGTCAGGCGGTGACCAATCCGAAAAACACCATTTACGCGGTCAAACGCCTGATCGGCCGCCGCTTTGAAGACAAGGAAGTTCAGCGCGACATCGAAACCATGCCGTTTGAAATCGTGAAAGCGGCCAACGGCGATGCGTGGGTGAAGGCGCAAGGCAAGGAATTGTCACCGCCGCAGGTGTCGGCCGAAATTCTGCGCAAAATGAAAAAAGCCGCCGAAGACTATTTGGGCGAGCCGGTCACCGAAGCCGTGATCACCGTGCCGGCCTATTTTAACGACAGCCAGCGCCAGGCCACCAAAGATGCCGGCAAGATTGCCGGTTTGGAAGTCAAACGCATCATCAACGAGCCGACGGCCGCCGCTTTGGCGTTCGGCATGGACAAGAGCGAAAAAGGCGACCGCAAAATCGCGGTTTACGACTTGGGTGGCGGTACGTTTGACATTTCGATCATCGAAATTGCCGATGTCGACGGCGACAAACAGTTTGAAGTGCTGGCCACCAACGGCGACACCTTCCTGGGTGGCGAAGACTTCGACCAACGCCTGATTGACTACATCATTGCCGAGTTCAAACGTGAGCAGGGCATTGACCTGAAAAACGACGTGATGGCCTTGCAGCGCCTGAAGGAAGCGGCGGAAAAAGCCAAAATCGAGCTTTCCAGCGGCCAGCAAACCGAAATCAACCTGCCCTACATCACCATGGACGCCACCGGCCCCAAACATTTGGCGATGAAAATCACCCGTGCCAAATTTGAAAGCCTGGTGGAAGATTTGATCAGCCGTTCCATTGAGCCGTGCCGTACCGCGATCAAGGATGCTGGTCTCAGCGTGAACGACATTGATGACGTGATTTTGGTCGGCGGTCAAACCCGCATGCCCAAGGTGCAGGAAGCGGTGAAAGACTTCTTTGGCAAGGAGCCGCGCAAAGACGTGAACCCCGACGAAGCCGTGGCCGTGGGTGCCGCGATTCAGGGTGCGGTGCTGTCCGGCGATCGCAACGACGTATTGCTGTTGGACGTGACCCCCTTGTCACTGGGCATTGAAACCCAGGGCGGTGTGATGACCAAGTTGATCAACAAGAACACCACCATCCCGACCAAGGCCACCCAAGTGTTCTCGACTGCCGAGGACAACCAGAATGCGGTGACCATCCATGTACTGCAGGGTGAGCGTGAAAAGGCCTCGGCCAACAAATCGCTGGGCCAGTTCAACTTGGGCGACATTCCGCCGGCCCCGCGCGGCATGCCGCAAATCGAAGTCACTTTCGACATCGACGCCAACGGCATTTTGCATGTTTCGGCCAAAGACAAAGGCACCGGCAAACAGGCCAACATCACCATCCAGGCCTCTTCCGGTTTGTCTGAGGAAGAAATCGAGCGCATGGTGAAAGATGCCGAGGCCAATGCCGAGGAAGACCGCAAACTGCACGAGTTGGTGCAAAGCCGCAACCAGGCCGAAGCCCTGATTCATTCGGTGAAAAAATCACTGGCCGATTATGGCGACAAGCTGGATGCGGCAGAGAAAGACAAAATCGAAGCCGCCGTCAAAGAGGCCGAAGAAACCGTAAAAGGCGATGACAAGGCCGCCATCGACGCCAAGGCCGAAGCCTTGGGCACCGCCAGCCAGAAACTGGGTGAAATGATGTATGCCGATGCCCAGGCCGAAGCCCAACAGGCGCAGGCCGGCGGTCAGGATGCTGCCCAGGCCAAAGCCGATGATGTGGTGGATGCCGAATTTGAAGAAGTCAAAGACAAAAAAGACTGATTCCGGCTGCTACGCAAACCAAAAGGACACCGTAAGGTGTCCTTTTGGTTTTTTCAGGCAGCCTGAGCCATAGGAAGGGCATCGACAATCCCAGCAGCGTTGCGGGCAGTATTGTTTTCGGATATGGCCAACACGCTGGCTTTGCTTATGCCCCATTCGGTTGCGCTATCCGGCCATTTCCCGACAAATGGCCAATACTTCGCTGCCGAAAGCCGCAATTTTGGCTTCGCCCATACCGTAAATGGCGGCCAGTTCGTGCGCCTGTTGCGGCCATTGCTGCACGATGCTTTGCAGCGTCCGGTCGGGGAAAATAACATAGGCCGGCACATTGTCGGCCGCCGCCCGCTGCTTGCGCCAAGCACGCAGTGCCTGCCACAGCCGCTCTTCGCGTTCGGTGCGCAACCATTGTTCCTTGGGCTGGCTGGTGCCGGCTTTGTCGCGTTTGAGCGGGCGCAGCCAAACCTGGGTTTCGCCCTTGAGCACGGCACGCGCCGCCGGGGTGAGTTGCAAAGCCTGATGTTGTGCCAAAGCCACGTTCAGGTAGCCTTGGGCAATGCACTGGCGTACCACGCTGCGCCACTCCTTGTCGCTCAAACTGCTGCCAATGCCAAACGTGGACAGGGCCTGATGGCCGCAACGCTGCACCAGATCATCGTCTTTGCCGCGCAATACGTTGATGACATGGCCGGTGGCAAACCGCTGCCCCACCCGGTAAACGCAGGAAAGCAGTTTTTGCGCCAACTGGCTGCCGTCAAAACGGGCCGGTGGCTGGCGGCAGTTGTCGCAATGGCCGCAAGGCTGGCTGGCTTCGCCGAAATGTTGCAGCAACAGCACCCGGCGGCAGGTGGCGGTTTCGCAAATGGCAAGCATGGCATCCAGTTTGTGCAAATCGATGCGCTTTTGCGCTTCCTCGCGCTCGCCTTCCTGAATGCGTTCACGCAGCAAAATCCAGTCGTTCAGGCCGTAGCACAGCCAACTGACTGCCGGCAGTCCGTCCCGGCCGGCACGACCGGATTCCTGGTAAAAATGCTCTACACTTTGCGGCATGTCCAAATGGGCGACAAATCGCACGTCCGGCTTGTCGATGCCCATACCGAAGGCGACGGTGGCCACCACAATCACCCCGTCATCCAGGGTAAAGCGGCGCTGGTTCTGCTCGCGCACCGCCATGTCCAAACCGGCATGATAGGGGATGGCATCCAAGCCGTTTTCACGCAGAAAAGCGGCAATTTCTTCCACCCGTTTGCGCGACAGGCAATAAACAATGCCGCTGTGCCCCGCCATTTGTTGGCGGATGAATTGCAGCAACTGTTTCTTGCCGTTGTTTTTTTCGATGATTTGGTAATCAATGTTCGGCCGGTCGAAGCTGGCCACAAACACCGGCGCCCCGTCGAGCCGCAAATAATGGAGGATGTCTTCCC
This sequence comes from Neisseriaceae bacterium, assembly GCA_041855705.1. GTDB lineage: Bacteria > Pseudomonadota > Gammaproteobacteria > Burkholderiales > Neisseriaceae > JALJZY01. The sequence goes on along the minus strand of JBHAET010000035.1, from coordinate 2,924 downwards.
GGGTGGCGGCATCGGCGGTGGCGGTCAGTGCGATGCGCGGGACATCGGGATAACGCTCCGCCAGCAGGCCCAATTGCTGGTATTCGGGCCTGAAGTCGTGGCCCCACTGGCTGACACAATGGGCTTCGTCGATGGCAAACAGGCTGATTCGGGTGTGGTCCAGAAAGCGCAGAAAGCGAGGCGACACCAGACGCTCCGGTGCCACATACAGCAACTTGAGCCGGCCCTCGTCAATGTCGGCCGCAATCTGTTGCACCGTGGCGGCCGGTGTGCCGCTGTGGACGTAGGCGGCGGCCACGCCGGCGGTGGTCAGCGCCGCCACCTGGTCGTTCATCAGCGCAATCAGCGGCGACACCACAATGGCCACACCTTCCCGCATCAGCGCCGGAATTTGGTAACATAGCGATTTGCCGGCGCCGGTGGGCATCAGCGCCAGCAAGCTTTGCCCGGCAGACAGTGCGGTCACCACCGCCGCCTGCTGGCCGCGAAAGTCGGGGTAGCCGAATACATCGTGTAAAATCTGCCGTGCCCTGTCCACAGCCCACCTGCCTGCCCAATGGAAATGCCCATTGTAACCCAGTTTGTCACCGACCGGCCGCCCTGCGGCCTGGTCTGTCAGAAAGGCTTGACCATGTCCTACCCTGTTTGTGTTTCCGCCCGCCATTGTCTGGCCGCTGCCGCCCTGGCGGTGCTGGCGGCCTGTACCAGTGTGCAAGGTCCGCATGTGCCGGGCAATTGGCAGGAAATCGGCGTTTCGGCCAACAACAATGTGCACCATGCCATCGACCGCGACAGCATCCGCCGTCAAGGTGCCGTTGCCACATTCCGCGACCGCAAAACCGTGGCCGATCCCGCCCAAGAGCACTATATCGGCACGCCGCCCTATAAAGTGGCGGTGGGCGAATGGGAACTGGATTGCGGCCGCAAGACCTTCCGCCTCACGGCGCAGCGCCTGCTGGATGCCAAGGGACAAACCTTGTCACAAAGCCGTTACAGCGCATCCCAGATGCGGCCGATGCCGGTTAGCCGCGGTTCGGCCAGTGAAAAGCAGTATGAAATGGTGTGCGGCCAGAAGCTGTGAGGGTCCAGCGCGCCGCCACCGCTGTGGCACGGGCCGCGGTACCGGATAACGGGTGCCGCCGCTGAGTGCTTTTTGTGCCGGCTGCCCGCTGTGCAGCCTGGGCAACAAAATAACCGGTTTCGTATGGACGGAATCTGTCACGGCACCGACATCAATAACCGACCAAGCGCGCAGGGGTGTGTTTGGTGCTCATTACCAGGAGTGAAATCATGAACATCAGATTGGGTGTGGTTTTATGCTTGTTTTCGGCCGTTGCATGGGCCGAATCGACGGCCGAAACCGAATTATTGAGTGCGCAAAAAGCCTATCAGGCGGCATTGAAAAGCCAAACCGACAGCACCAGCCGGACGCTGACACTGCAAAGCCAGCTGAAAGACGCCCAAGCCCGCCTGGAGCGTACCCAGGCCGAAGTGGTGCGATTGCAAGGCCAGTTGAATGAAGCCGATGTCCAGCGCCAACAACACGACAGTGCGTTGCAGGCGGCAGGTGCGCGCTTGGATGCGGCTTGGGCGGCGGTGCGCGGGCAGTAAGTTGCGGGCAAACAACAGGGCCGCAGACATTGCTGCGGCCCTGACAATGCCGGCACGGTTATGCCTTAGCCGTTGCCGGCGGTGCGCACCACGCGGCCATCGGGCAGGATGCGCAAGTCGGCGTCTTCCTCGGTCGGCAGAATGCGGCTTTCGTCCACCACAATTTTCTGGCTGCTGTTTTCACTAAAGCCGTAATGTTTGCGGTAGCTGATAAACGCTTCTTTTAATTTTTCGAGAATGTCCTGCCGCGAGTAGCCATGATGCCGGGGCGGCTCGCCATGGCCGTCAATCACCCGGGTATCGGCGTAGCGGCCGTCTTCGTCAACCAGCACCACCGCCTGCTGGCCGCTGCTGAAACCGACCGTGCCGTAGCTGCCGAGCAGATACCAGCGAAACACGAGGGTATCGCCTTCGTGGCCCAGTTCCAGACCGAAACTGGCAATCACGGTTTGGCCGAGAAAGTGGAAATAGAAATCTTCACGGGTACGGTACAAGGGATCGTGTAGTTGCTGTTTCAAAATCAGAAAAGCCGGAATCGATTTGTCCACCGTCCAGGTTTGCAGCGCATGTTGGCGCAAATTGGCCAGATGAAATTCGGCAATTTCCTGTTCGGTGGGAACGGTGGTCACAAAAGACATGGCAGGCTCCAGAAAAAGAACGGCCGCAGCATGCGGCCGTCTGGTGACTGTACACCATCAAAGGCTGCCTGAAAACGGGTTTCAGGCAGCCTTTGACCATTGTCAATAATGAATCACGCTGCGGATCGATTTGCCTTCGTGCATCAGATCAAACGCATGGTTGATGTCTTCCAGCGGCATGGTGTGGGTGATGAAATCGCTCAGGGCAAATTCGCCGTTCATGTATTGCTGGATGATGCCGGGCAACTCGCTGCGGCCCTTCACGCCGCCGAAGGCCGAACCGCGCCACACGCGGCCGGTTACCAACTGGAACGGGCGGGTGGAAATCTCCGCACCGGCCGGCGCCACGCCGATAATCACGCTCTCGCCCCAGCCTTTGTGGCAGCATTCCAGCGCCGCACGCATCACTTCCACATTGCCGATGCACTCGAATGAAAAATCCACGCCGCCGTCGGTCATCTCGATAATCACCTCTTGAATCGGCTTGTCGAAATCTTTCGGATTGACGCACTCGGTGGCACCCAGTTTTTCCGCCATCGCAAACTTGGACGGATTCACGTCGATGCCGATAATGCGCGAAGCGCCGCTCATGCGCGCACCGATAATCGCGGCCAGGCCGATGCCACCCAAACCGAAAATGGCCACCGTGTCGCCGCGTTTCACTTTAGCCGTGTT
>JBHAET010000034.1:0-3208 GCA_041855705.1 Neisseriaceae bacterium | reverse complement strand
TTTGTGCAGTTTGTGGATCCGGCCTATCCCCATCCGGGGCTGTCGTTCCTGATTTTGTCGCTGATCCTGCAGGCACTGAGCCTGGTGTATTTGAATGCACTGGTGTTTTCCGGCCACCGGCTCACCCAAACCTTCCGCCGCCGCACCAAAACGTCGGCAGCAGCCATGGCGCTGGTGGGACTGATGTTTTTCGGTTTTGCCGTCCGCATGTGGGCCGGTGCCTGAGTGCGGACAGCATCGGGCAGGCACCAGACCCGCGGTCAGTACGGCCAGACAGCACACATTGTTTCGGTTTGCCGTGCCGGCAATTCTGCCGGCCCTTACCACCCCGTGAAAGAGAGGTATCCCATGACTCAAAAAGTTGCTGTTGTGACCGGATCCGCCGCCGGCTTGGGCAAGGCCATTGCCCGGCGTTTGGCCCAGGACGGTTTTCGCATCGTGTTGCACGACATCAATGCCGAAAATCTGGCCAAGGCACAGGCTGAATTTCAGCCAGCAGGCTGGGACAGCATTGCGGTAGAGGGCAACTCCGCCAAGCGCGACGACCAGTTTCGGCTGGTGGCCGAAGCGGTCAAAGCCTTCGGCCGGGTGGATGTGTTTGTGAACAATGCCGGCGTAGAGTCGGTGGAAGCCTTTTTGGACATCGGTGAAGCCGAAATCGACCGTGTGCTCGGCATCAACATCAAAGGCGTGATTTTCGGCACCCAGGCCGCGGCCGAACAAATGAAGCAGCAAGAGGGCATTGGCAAAATCATCAATGCCTGCAGCATTGCCGGCCACGAGTCGTATGAAATGCTCAGCCTGTATTGCGCCACCAAGCACGCGGTGCGTTCGCTGACCCATTCCACGGCCAAAGAGCTGGCCAAGTACAACATCCGTGTCAATGCCTATTGCCCCGGCGTGGCCGACACCCCGATGTGGGAGCGGATTGATGCCGCGTTTGTGAAGCACAAGGGCTATGCCCCCAAACAGGCCTGGAACGAATTCACCGCCGGTATTCTGGCCGGCCGGCCGCAACAGCCTGAAGACGTGGCCAATCTGGTGTCGTTTCTGGCATCAGGGGATTCGGACTACATTACCGGCCAGACCATTCTGACCGATGGCGGCATGGTGTTCCGTTAAATACCGCAGCCGGGTATGGTTTCAGGCAGCCTCAGGCTGCCTGAAACAACGGTTTGGCTAGGTCGGGCATCAATGCCCGACCTACGGCTACAGAATGGCATAAATGTGCCAACGCACACACGCAGTGGTTGGGATTTGTGGCAGCGATGAGAATGCGCGCGGTTTGTACCGCACACCCTGCACGCAGGCTGGGCTTTCAGCTTGGGTAGGTCGGGCATTAATGCCCGACACAGTCCTTAACACAATCTGTGTTTGTTACTGCCGGATACCGATGCTTGGCTTGTATTTTTGAGGAATATGTGTGAATACGAATGGAATGCGAAGATACAGTGTTGTTTTGGCAATCTTTATTTCCGCCGCAACCCATGCCAATCCTGCGGACCCTACACAAGGTTACTGTCAAACCGTTAATCCGGCTGCTTGTGGTTGGAGTGGAGGTTCTGGCTCGGGTTTGCCAGCACCGCAAAGGGCCAAAATGCGTTATGTGGGTGTTGCGAAGGTGGGTAATACCAATATGGTTTATTTTGCCCCAAGTTCTATACGTTCTTCGGCACCGGACCAGCAAATACTGACGCAAGTGCAAAATGATGCCATGAGCGCCTGCCAGCAACAGCATGGGCAATGCCAGTCTGGTGAAGCCTTTAGTGGCAGCGGTGGTGGATATATTGCCGTTGCCAGCCCGGCGCCCAAAGGCAGCATTGCACCGAGCGGATATGCTTTTGGACTGAGGGATTTTAATATGCGGCGGAAGATCAAAACGGCCGCCATCCACGCTTGCCAGGAAGAAACATTACGCCATAATCAAATACACGGCACCGCGTGGAAACCGGAAAATTGTGCAGTGATTGAGACATTCAAATTTTGATATTGGCCATTGCGGGCATGACAGGCTCGCTACATAAGCAACAGAGCAGGCCGGGTGTATTTGCTGCTTTTTGGAATATGTACCAACGGCACGTGGCGGTTGGGCTTGTGGCAGCGATCACAACGCGCACGGTTTGTGCCGCGCACCCTGCATGCAGGCTGCGCTTACGGTTTTTTGGTAGGTCGGGCATGAATGCCCGACATAATCCGCACCCAAGTAACAGTCGGGCATGAATGCCCGACCTGCGGCTCCATCCGCGCGTTTAAACGGCACACCAAAATATCCGCCGCCGCCATGGCCACCGTCGGCGTGCTGTTTATCGGTTTCGCCGTAAAAATGTGGACGGTGAGGTTGTGATGGCGATGCCTGTCTGAAAATGAAAATGTTTTTTCAGACCCTTAAGCAGTAAACTATCTGACCAATAGACATGATTTTAAAATACAAGCCATTATGAATACGCCTACCCACCACACCTTGCTGCAACACATTGCCGACGTGATTCAACAAGCGCGCAATCAGGTGCGCTCGGCGGTTAACAGCGCAATGGTGCAGAGCTATTGGGAAATCGGCCGCTTAATCGTCGAGCACGAGCAACAGGGTGAAAAACGCGCGGCTTACGGCAAACAGCAGTTGCAAAGTATTTCCGAAGCGTTAACCGCACAGTTTGGCAAAGGCTTTGACGTAACCAATTTGCGTGCCATGCGCCAGTTTTACTTACTGTTTCCAATTCGAGAGACAGTGTCTCTCGAATTAGGCTGGTCTCACTACCGCCGTCTGCTGCGGGTAGAAAATCCCCAAGCTCGTGCGTGGTATCAGCGTGAAGCCATCAGTCAAAACTGGAGCGTTCGCGCGCTAGACCGCCAAATCGGCGTACTCTATTACGAACGCCTGCTCAGCAGCCGCGACAAAGCCGCTGTTGCCGCCGAAGCCGGGCAGAAAATACAGGAGCAGGCCGAAAGCATCCACGATTACCTGCGCGATCCGTATGTACTTGATTTTTTGAACTTGTCGGACAAAAGCTATCAGGAAAGCGATATCGAAAACGCCATTATCGGCCACTTGCAGCAGTTTTTACTTGAGCTTGGCAAAGGTTTCGCTTTTGTCGAACGCCAGCAGCGCATCCGTTTTGACGACGAAGATTTTTACATTGACCTGGTGTTTTACAACTTCAAACTCAAATGCTTTTTACTGCTCGATTTGAAATTGGGCCGTCTGAAACAC
>JBHAET010000033.1:0-3808 GCA_041855705.1 Neisseriaceae bacterium | reverse complement strand
TTGTGTTTGACGCCTTGGGCATTGTCAGGTTTCGGGGTTTCGGTGCTCATGAAGGACTCTCTGGTGTGCGGGCGCGCGAAAGGAAAGGATTATAGTGGAATTCCTCTGCAGCCGATACCGGAACGACCCGGCTGCCGGAACAGTTCCACAGCAAGCTGCCGCACAACCCGATTGCCCGCTTCAACACTCAACCATCCCCGGCTCGTCCGTACTGCAAGGCCAGTGCCCAGTCTTCGCGCCCTTCACGGCGGGCTTTGTCTGCCGCGTGCCGGTGCGGATACGGCACGCTGACCAATTGGCAGCACCAGCCTTGTGCCGTCTGTTCCAGCACGGCATAGCGTGCGTGCGGTGATCCAGTTTCCATCCGGTACAGCCGGGGATAATCATCCCAATAGGCTTGCAAACCGACACTGCCGGGATTGACCAGGCAACAACCGTCCAGATACAGGCTGCGCGGAATATGGGTATGGCCGCAGCCAATCACGGCGGCGCGCACACCACCCAGCCGCCGGCGAATTTGTGCCTCACTGGCCAACACCGGCTGCCAGCCGGGGCCGTCCAGCGATTCGAGCAGAGCTTCCGTATCGCTGGCCGGGCTGCCGTGACACAGCAGCAGGTCGTTTGCCAAAGACAGGGTGGCGGGCAAGGCATCCAGCCAACGCCAAGTCGCCGCATCCAGACAGGCGGCGGTAAAGCGGTCGCTGTTGTTCTGCTCGTCCGGCAACAAGGTGAGCAACTGGCGCTCGTGATTGCCGGCCACAGTGGGCCAGTTCTCGGCCATCAACAGCTGGGCGGTTTCCAACGGCCACAAGGGACCGGACAGGCAGTCGCCCAAATTAGCCACCATGTCGCAACCGCGCTGGCGCAGGTCGGCCAGCACCGCTTCCAGCGCCGGCAAATTGCCGTGTATGTCGGATAGCAGTGCAATCCGCATCATGATGCTCCTTCCATCACATCGCCTGCCGGCCGCCTCAGGCAGCCAGAGACCTTTGCCAAATATCCAGATGTGGATGAAGTTCAAGGCGTAGCAGCACAGCGAGTGCAGACATAACCTAGAGTTAGGCAAACGGGCGAGCAGTATCCGATTAAGGGTATAAACTGACAACGCAGAAATTCGCCGCAGATGGGTATTTGGCAAAGGTCTCAGACAGCAGGTGACGCACAAGAGTACGGCAAAACCCGATGCTCACAGCAAATACAGCAACAACCACGGCAAGCCGAACATGGCTGCCTGCACCGCACATCCGGCTAATGCCGCCTGCCCTGCCGGGCCGCGCAGCCAGCGTCGGGCCGACAGGGGCAGCAACAGGGCGGCGGCACAGCCCGCCCAGAACACCAACCACAGCAGGCCCAAAAAACTGGCACCACCGCCGGCTGCGGCTGTACCGTAAATGTGCCGGGCATACAGCGCATAAACAACCGTATTGGCCAGCGCCGCTCCCGCCAGCGCAGCGGGACGCGCCAACAGATAAGGCCACAACGACAATGCCATCGGCAGGGAAAACCAGAGTGCTGCCAACAATATCTGCAAACCGTCCATATGCCAACCACCATCGCTCCACGCACTTTCCGGCAGCAGTGGCAACAGCACGGCCATGACCAGGGCGGCAAGCGCCCAGCGCCGCTCGCTGCGGCTGACATCGGGCGGCCACCATGTTTTGATTGGTTTCGGGGGATGGGTCATGTGTATGATTTCAGGCAGCCTTGCCGCCAGTTGGTGGTTTGCTGTCCTCTTGCCCGTACGGCATGATCAACACACCCGTGCAGCAATCCGCATCCGCTTCAAAAACAGGACAACAATTTGCCCCAGGCATCATACGAGCACCATTGTCCGGTGCCGCCGTTCCAGACCCGCTCCACATAACCGCGTTGTGCCCGCAGGCTGCGCAGCTGGTAACAGCTGCTGCCGGACTGCTTGGCCTGGGACAGGGGTTCGCGCTGACAAGCGTGCCACAATGCCTCTTCTTCCGCCGACACCCGGCCGCGGCTGTCGGCCGCCGATGCGGCACCGGTTCCGGTCGAGACCACGCCGGTAGCCGGTGCCGGGGGAGCGGCAAACAGGGTTTCGGCGCCGGCCGGTTCCAGCGCCCGCACCAGCAGCAAACCACTGAACATCCATTGCAACATATCACCTCCACTGTCCTGCTGTTGCCATCCAGCATCGGCCGGCACCTTTCGCCCGCCAAGCATGCGGGCAGCCATTCAAACCGCCAGTGCCTGCAACAGGCGGTCGTGAATGCCGCCAAAGCCGCCGTTGCTCATCACCAGCACATGATCGCCGGGCCGGGCGGCGGCCACAATCGCCGCCACCAAGGCATCCAGTTGCTGCGCCACCGTCAGCTTGTCGCCCAAGGGGCGCAAGGCTTCGGCCACGTCCCAATCCACACCGCCGGCATAACAGAACACCGCATCGGCATCCTGCAGGCTGTCCGGCAATGCCGCCTTCATGGTGCCCAGTTTCATGGTATTGGAGCGCGGCTCCAATACCGCCAGAATGCGCGCCGATCCCACTTTTTGGCGCAAACCGGCCACCGTGGTGGCAATGGCGGTGGGGTGATGGGCAAAATCGTCGTACACCGTTACCCCGTTAACCACCCCTTTGCACTCCATGCGCCGCTTCACGTTTTTAAAGCGACCCAATGCCGCGCAGGCTGCCTGAACCGATACGCCGACATGGCGGGCGGCGGCAATCACCGCCAAGGCGTTCAAACGGTTGTGCTCGCCGATCAAATCCCAGTCCACCCGGCCCACCACCTCACCGTCGGCACAGACGTCAAAACCGCCGCCATCATCCACCGCCCCCACCTGCCAGCCGGTATCGCCGCCGAAATACTCCACCTCGCTCCAGCAACCGCGGGCCAGTACCGAGGCGAGCGATGCCTCACGCGCATTGACCAACAACCGGCCTTCGCCGGGGACGGTACGCACCAAATGGTGGAACTGGGTTTCAATTGCGGCCAGATCGGCAAAAATGTCGGCGTGGTCAAATTCCAGATTGTTGAGCACGCAAGTGCGCGGACGGTAATGCACGAATTTGCTGCGCTTGTCGAAAAAAGCGGTGTCGTATTCGTCGGCCTCGATCACAAAAAACGGCGACTGCGAAGCCGCATCTTGCCGCGGCGCCTGCGGCAGGCGGGCCGAAACGGTGAAATTCTGCGGCACGCCGCCAATCAGAAAACCCGGTGCCAGCCCGGCATCCTCCAGCACCCAGGCCAGCATGCTGGCGGTGGTGGTTTTGCCATGGGTACCGGCCACCGCCAGCACCCAGCGGCCCTGCAAAACGTTTTCCGCCAGCCATTGCGGCCCGGACACATACGGCAGGCCGCGGTTCAAAATCGCCTCCACCACCGGCAGGCCGCGCTTGGCCACATTGCCGATCACATACACATCGGCCGGATCGTCATCCAGCTGGCCGGCTTCAAACCCTTCCACCACGCCGATGCCCAGCTGTTCCAGCTGGGTGCTCATCGGCGGATACATTTTGGCGTCGCAGCCGGTCACGCGGAAACCCGCTTCCTGGGCGATGGCGGCCAAGCCGCCCATAAAAGTGCCGCCAATGCCGATGATGTGGATGTGTTGCCGTGTGTTCATGATTGCTGCCCAAGCGCGGCGGATCGGAAATGCCCGCCAAATGAAAAGTGTGCATTGTAGCGCCAACGGGCTGATTTTCCCAGCCGGCGGCCGGCGCAAAAACAAACCCCTCAAGCAGATGCTTGAGGGGTTTGCGTTGTCTGGCACGCCCACGGGGAATCGAACCCCGGTTACCGCCGTGAAAGGGCGATGTCCTAACCGCTAGACGATGGGCGCG
>JBHAET010000032.1:0-4563 GCA_041855705.1 Neisseriaceae bacterium | reverse complement strand
GTGGCAGTGTTGCGGGCCGACGCCGGGGTAATCCAAACCGGAGGCGATGGAATGTACGGCGGCGGGCGTGCCGTCGGCTTCTTGCAGGTAGTAGCAGTTGAAGCCCTGAATGTTGCCGAACTTGCCCAAAGTCATGGTGGCGGCGTGGCGGCCGGGTTTGTCCAAGCCTTCGCCGGCGGGTTCCACGCCCACCAGCTCCACATTTTTATCGTCGATAAAGGCGTTAAACAAGCCCAGCGCATTCGAGCCGCCGCCGACGCAGGCAATCACTTCGTCGGGCAGGCCGCCGTAGGCTGCCTGAAACTGCTCGCGCGCTTCGTGGCCGACGATGGATTGGAAATAAGCCACCATTTCGGGATAGGGTGCGGGGCCGACCACAGAGCCGATGGCGAACATGCTGTCGCCCAGCTGCCCCATATACGATTCAAACGCGCTGTCCACCGCTTCTTTCAGCGTGCCGGCACCGGCCGACACCGGTACGATTTTCGCGCCCAGAATCTTCATGCGCGAAACGTTGGGATGCTCTTTGGCGATATCGACCACACCCATATGAATTTCGCATGCCAAACCCAGCAGCGCGGCGGCGGTGGCCAAGGCAACACCGTGCTGGCCGGCGCCGGTTTCGGCAATCACTTTTTTCTTGCCCAGTTTTTTCGCCAGCAGCACTTCGCCGATGCAGTGGTTGATTTTGTGCGCGCCGGTGTGATTCAAGTCTTCGCGTTTTAAATAAATATCTGCACCGCGCTGCGACAGCGTGCGTGCGTGGTAGATCGGGCTGGGGCGGCCGACATAAGTCTCTTGCAGGCGTTTCATTTCGCTGATGAAATCAGCGTCTTTGATAATGTTGTGAAAGCCGGTTTCGATTTCGGCTAAGGCTTTAGCCAATTCGGGATGGCCGATTTTGCCGCCGTGTTTGCCAAACAAGCCGTCGGCATCGGGTAAAACCAGAGGATTCAAGTGTTCCATGAACATGATGTCTTTTCCGTACAAACTTAAAGTCAAATCAAGAAGGCTGCCTGAAAAGCACGACAACGGTTTTCAGGCAGCAAAACAAGCAGGACAAGGCGGGCGGCACCTGTCAGGCATCGGCAGCAGCCGATGCCGGTGTCGGCTTGGCGGCCCGCGGAAACTGCAAACGCACTTCATCACTTTTCGGGTGGTAATCAATCACCACCCGGCCGCCTTCGGCCAGCCGGCCGAACAGCAACTCATCGGCCAGCAGTTTGCGGATGCGTTCCTGAATCAAACGGTGCATCGGCCGCGCGCCCATGGCGGCATCAAAACCCTGCTCGGCCAAAAAGCGGCGCAAGGCCGGCGTGAACTCGGCTTCCACCTGGCGGGCCAGCAACTGCTGCTCCAGTTGCAACAGGAATTTGTCCACCACCCGGGCAATCACCGCCGCGTCCAGCGCGGCAAAACCAATCACCGCATCCAGCCGGTTGCGAAACTCGGGGGTAAAGGTGCGGTTGATGGCGGCGGTGCCGTCGGCGGCATCGCGCCTGCCGGTAAATCCCAGCTGAGGCCGCGCCAAATCAGCAGCACCGGCATTGCTGGTCATGATCAGGATTACATTGCGGAAATCGGCGCTGCGGCCGTTGTTGTCGGTCAGCGTGCCGTGATCCATCACCTGCAACAGAATGTTGAAAATGTCGGGATGCGCCTTTTCGATTTCATCCAGCAACAACACGCAAAACGGGTGTTTGGTCACCGCTTCGGTCAGCAAACCGCCCTGTTCGAAACCGACATAGCCCGGCGGCGAACCGATCAGGCGCGACACTGCATGCCGTTCCATGTATTCGGACATATCAAAGCGCTGCAACGGTACGCCCAGCGTATACGCCAGCTGGCGGGCCACTTCGGTCTTGCCGACGCCGGTGGGGCCGGCAAACAGAAAACTGCCTATCGGCTTGTCCGGATGGTTGAGACCGGAGCGCGCCATTTTTACTGCCGCCACCAGGGCATCGATGGCCGCATCCTGGCCGAACACCATGTTTTTCAGATCGCGATCCAGCACCCGCAACACTTGCTTGTCGTCATGGGACACGGTTTTTTCCGGAATGCGGGCAATCTTGGCCACCACCGCTTCAATTTCGGCCTTGCCTATGGTTTTTTTCTGCTTGGATTTGGGCAGGATTTTCTGTGCCGCCGCCGCTTCATCCATCACATCGATGGCCTTATCCGGCAAAAAACGTTCGTTGATGTAGCGTGCCGACAACTCTGCCGCCGCCTGCAATGCCGCCTGGGTGTAGCGAACCTGATGAAAATCCTCGAACGCCGGTTTTAAGCCTTTCAGAATCGCCACGGTCTCCGCCACGCTCGGTTCGGTGACATCGATTTTCTGAAACCGGCGGCTCAAGGCATGGTCTTTGTCGAAAATGGTGCGGTATTCCTGATAGGTGGTGGCGCCAATGCAGCGCAAACCGCCTTTGGCCAGCGCCGGTTTCAGCAGATTGGAAGCATCCATGGTGCCGCCGGAAACGCTGCCGGCGCCAATGATGGTGTGGATTTCATCGACAAACAGCACTGCTTGCGGCAATTCGGCCAACTCCTTGAGCACCGCCTTGATCCGGGCCTCAAAATCACCGCGGTATTTGGTGCCGGCCAGCAAGGCCCCCATGTCCAGAGAAAACACCACGGCGCCGGACAATGCATCCGGCACATCTCCGTGCACCAAACGGTAGGCCAAGCCTTCGGCCAGTGCCGTCTTGCCCACCCCGGCCTCGCCCACCAGCAGCGGATTGTTTTTGCGCCGCCGGCACAGGGTCTGGATCAGGCGCTGCATTTCGGTATGGCGGCCAATCAGCGCATCCACCCGGCCGGCCAGCACTTCGCGGTTGAGGTTGACGGTGTATTGGCTCAGGGCACTGGCCTGGTGCTCCTTTTCACCTTTGGCCGCCCCTGTCTTGCCCTCGTCGCTGCACGGCGCCGGCTCCGGCCCGTGGGCAATGTAGCGCAATATTTCCAGCCGCCCCACCGACTGCAGTTCGAGAAAATACACCGCATGGCTGTCTTTTTCCGACAATACCGCCACCAGCACGTCCACCGGTGTCACCTCGTCCTTGTCGGCCGATTGCACGTGCACCATCGCCCGTTGCAACACCCGCTGGAAACCGTCGGTCGGCTGGGTTTCGATCTGGCTGAGCATTGCCGGCGGCACCCGGGGCGTGTTTTCTTCAATACTGCTTTCCAGCTGCTCACCCAAAACCGTCAGGTCCACCCCCACTCCGGCCAGGATGTCGGCCACTTCATCGCTGCGCCGCATCAGGGCCAGCAGCAGGTGCTCCACGCCCAGTAACTCATGGCGGCAAGTGCGGGCATGGGCATAGGCGTGTTGCAGGATTTTTTCCAATTGCTCAGAAATCATGGTGCGCTCCTTTTCAGGTGGCAGGTGGTGGCCATCCGCGCCGCTTTCAAGCCACTTCCACCACGCATTGCAGCGGATGACCGGCAGCGGCCGCCCGTTCCAGCACCTGGCGGCATTTGGTCTCGGCAATGTCTTTCTGGTACAGACCGCACACACCGCGGCCTTCGTGATGCACCAGCAGCATCACCGCCGCCGCCTGACTGGCCGGCAGCAGAAAAATCTCGGTCAGTATGCTGACCACGAAATCCATCGGCGTGTAATCATCATTCAACAGCACCACCGCATAACGGGACGGCGGAACAACAGGCACATCGCGCACACGGGGACGGATATTGGGCTTGGTTCGGGTGGCAGGCATCGTCTTTAACGCTTGATTGTCGGTTTTGTGTCGTATTCTGCTTTAATTTTACCATCTTTAGCAAACATTGCTTGACGCAAACCGCCAACCTAGGTAAAAAGGCTAACAGCAAGTTTGGCAGGACCCAAAAGCATACGCCGGGTGTTGTTTGTCCCTCTGTTTTGTGTTTGAGCAATGCCACTTCGCACCTTGTTTAATTAGTTCATATAGGAAGTTTCAATGGCGACTGGTATTGTCAAATGGTTTAATGACGCTAAAGGTTTCGGTTTCATCACCCCCGATGAAGGCGGCGAAGATTTGTTCGCACACTTTTCAGCCATCAACATGAGCGGTTTCAAAACCCTCAAAGAAGGCCAACGTGTGTCTTTCGACGTCACCACCGGCCCCAAAGGCAAGCAGGCTGCCAATATTCAGGCTGCCTGAAATCGGTAGCGGCCGGTTGACTCCGGCCCGCAAAATAGCGGCAGGCTCAGGCCTGCCTTTTGTTTTGGCCCAGCGACTGCAAGCGCTGCTCCAGCCACGCCGCCAGATCCGGATCGGTATCGGCGCGTACCGGCAACACCCATACTTCGGCCTCAGTCGCCGCCGCCGGCCATTTGACGGCATCTTTTTCCGTAATCAACACCACTTCGGCCGCCGGAATGTCCGCCACACCAATCGGTGCATGATCCGGCAATGAATGGCAGGCCGCCAATTCCAGCCCCAAACCGCGCAAGGTGTCAAAAAAACGCTGCGGACGGGCAATCGCCGCCAGGGCCACTAGCTGCCGGCCGGCAAAATCAGCAGCTTTTGCCGTCTGTTGCGGCACCCCCAACCGATAAAACTCACCGCAGGACAAACG
>JBHAET010000031.1:0-5728 GCA_041855705.1 Neisseriaceae bacterium | reverse complement strand
TTTGTGTGTTTCTTGCTTCATCACAATTTCTCCTGTTGGGTTCATAGGGTCATCACCGGTCGTTTACCGAAAAAGCAGGTACGGATTGGGCCGGTCAGCCAGTAGGTCGGGCATTTATGCCCGACAGAATGTGTTCGCTACCTTTGTCGGGCATAAATGCCCGACCTACGGTACTCCCCACCGCGCACAATCGGTCAAAATCAGCGCAGTCGCGGCATTGCTGAAAACGGCGTTTGCCGAATAACCGCGCACTGCAGGCCGGTTGCCGGAAAGACAAACCATATACAGACAAATAAAATGATGGATTTTTCTCAAGGTAAAGCGCTTATAGCGGTAAAAATTATCGTTATAAGCACTTATCAGTGGGAAATTTTTTCATTTCAGGTAGCCTGTGAGTACGCCAAGGCTACCTGAAAGCCGCCTTGGCAAACCCGGTTATGCTTTCACTTCCAGCATGCCCATCATGCCGAGGTTTTCATGTTCGAGAATGTGGCAGTGGAACATTTTCAGGCCGGGATGGTTTTGCCGGGTGCGGATCCATACCGTTTCGTTGGGGCGCAGGTTGACGGTGTCTTTCAGGGCGCGGTACGCGGCGTTCTCGCGCTTGCCCTGCCATTCGCGGCGGATGATTTCAAACTGGGTGCCGTGCAGATGGAAGGGGTGGTCCATATGAGAAAGATTTTGCAGCATCCATTCTTCGCTTTGCCCCGCCCGGGTGTGCAGATCAATGCGCTTCATGTCGAAGGTTTTGCCGTTGACCAGAAACATGCCGGTCATCATCGGCGGCGGGGTGTCGGCGCCTACCGTGCCCGTTGCCGTGCCGTGGTTCATGCCGCCGTGGTTCATGCCGCTGTGATTCATCATGTTCATCACTTCGCTGAATGCCACCGTCTGCTGCGCCTTGATCTCTCCCCATGGCGGCAGGGTGCGCAGCTTGGGCGGTATGTCGGCCTGTTTCCCTGCAAAACGGACGTGGGCCAGAGTCAGCGTGGCCGGTGTTTCCTGCACCATCATTTTTTGCGGTCGTAATACAGGCTGTGCAGCGCCGCCTCGGTTGGCGCCGTGCCCTGCAAAATCACTTCCACCCGTTCGGCGGGCGCCAGAAACAGTTCGCTGGCGGCCGGCAACGGTTGTTCCAGCAATCCGCCGTCGCTGCCCACCACGATCCACGATATGCCGGGAATCTGCAAACGCAGGTAACGGGCGCTGGTGGCATTCCAAATGCGGATGCGCTCGTTTCCTTGCACGCGGATGTCGGGGCGGTATTGGCCGTTAATCAGGACAAATTCGCCTTCCCGTCCGTTCATCCAGTCGGCCGGGGTATTGGGCGGAATGCTGCCGTCTGCCGCCAGCCGCAGATCGGAAATCAGCCAATGCTGCTCCGGCCTGCCGGCCAAGGGATCATCTTTGGCTTGGACAATCAGGGTGCCGGCCAATCCGCGGTACACCTGTTCCGACACATGATCATGCGGGTGGGGGTGATACCAGTACGTACCTGCGCTGCCTTCCGGCAGGGTAAAACGGTAGACGCGCAGGCCACCCGGCGGCACCGGATCTTGCGGGTTGCCGTCCGCCTGTGCCGGAACATCCAGTCCGTGCCAGTGGATGGTGGTAGCTTGCGGCAATTCGTTGCGAAAACGGATTTCCACCGTGTCGCCTTCCTGCACCACGATTTGCGGGCCGGGCAATTGGCCGTTGTAGGCCCATACCTCGGTTGTTTTGCCGCCTGCCAGCACCGTGTGCACCACTTGTGCGCTCAGATCGGCCTGAAAATGTCCGCTTTGGCCGGAACGGTTGGCCAGCAGCGGCAAGGCAGACAGGGCGGCGCCGGCGGGCATGGCTTCGGGCGGCATCAATGCCGTTGTGCCGGCCGGCGCCGATCCGGCGCTGGCCGGTGTGCCGTGCATGGTGTTGTGCATGTCATGCCCCTGGTGTGCGCCGCCTGATATCTGTTGTGCTTCGCTCTTGCGCGAGCAGGCGGCCAGCCCGCCCAATGCCAGCCCGATGCCGTATTGCAGCATCCGACGTCTGTTGATGGGTTGCATATGACGCTCTCTTTTGTTGATGGGTTGCATATGACGCTCTCTTTCAGGGTTGGGCCGGGTAGGACTGAAAAACCTGATCGCCGCCGTTGGCTTGCACCAGCAGCACTTGATACGCCATGCGGCGGTTGCCGTAGGCGGGGCCGTCCATGCCGGGAGAACCCAAGGGCATGCCGGGCACGGCTAGGCCGACTGCGTCCGGCTGTTGCTGCAACAGCCGCCGAATATCGGCTGCCGGCACATGGCCTTCGATGACGTAGCGGCCGATTTTGGCCGTATGGCAGGAGGCGTGGCGATCGGGCATGCCCAGACGGCTGCGCGCTTCGCGGTTGCCGGTTTGATGAACGGTGACTTTGAAGCCGTTGGCTTCCATGTGTTTGATCCAGTCGCTGCAACAGCCGCAGTTCGGATCTTTCCACACTTCCACGTCCGCCGCTTGTGCGGAAACGGTCGGAATCAGCGCCGCCAGACCGGCAGCGACCAAGGCGGCCGGCAGCAGCAGGCGGACGGCGCGGGTACGTAAAGCAGTTGTCATGAGGATTTCCTTGCTCACAAAAAAACAAAACAGGGCGCGGATGGCTTGTGTCCGCAGGAAGCCGTTGGCGATAATAAAGCTTCACCCAAGGTTAAGGTCAAGCGTGACATGAAGATAGGCGAAGCGGCACAGGCATCCGGCTTGTCGGCCAAGCAGGTGCGCGATTATGAAAAAGCCGGGTTGCTGGCAGCGGTGGCGCGTTTGCCGTCGGGCTATCGCGATTACGCGGAGGCAGATGTGGTGCGGCTGCGCTTTATCCGTCATGCGCGGGAAGTGGGCTTTTCGCTGGAGCAGATTGCCGCCTTGCTTGCGCTGCACGATGATCCGGCGCGGTGCAGCAGCGCCGTCAAGCGGCTGACGGCCACCCACATTCAGGAACTGGACGCGCGCATCGCCAGCCTGGAAACCATGCGCGACACTTTGCGCCAGTGGCATGACGCCTGTGCCGGCGACGAGCACACCGAATGCCCCATTCTGAAAGCGCTGCAATGCCATGGCATGGCAGGGGAGGCGGGTGCTGATGGGGGGTGATGGTTTTATCGGGAAAGGTGCTTAATTCGGTAAATATTCTCAATATAAAGCGCTTATAGCGGTAAAAATTATCGTTATAAGCGCTTATCAGTGGGAAATTTTTTCATTAAAAGCAGCAGGGAATACGGGCAAGGCTACCTGAAAAGGGCGCTTGCCGGGCCCTGAATTTCGATAATCAGGCAGAAGCGTTTGGGCAAATCTATTCAGCCTGCCCGCACAGCCGGGGCTGGTCAAACAGCATCGCACACAGATGGCTAATGTTTGGGCGGATAGCGATTTGCCGGATTTATTAGGATGATGCCCGCTGGCTTTTTTTGCGCCGCACCGCCGCTGCCGTTTTCAGCAAACGCTGAAATGTGAGGCATTGGTCGTGGTTGGGCGCGGGGCACACGGCGGTGTGCCGCAGGCATTCGCTCATGGCTTTCAGGCGCTTGATGGTCGCATCGATTTCGTCGGCCTTGGCCAGCAGGAGCTTTCTGTCCACTTGCACACTGCCTTGGGCGGGAAGCATGGCGCGAATCTCGTCCAACGACAGTCCCCCGGCCTGCCCAAGTGCGATCAACGCCAGCTGATCCAGTACCTCAGCGGCAAAGTGCCGCCGTTTGCCAGCAGGGCCAATCGAGGCAATCAGCCCTTTTTTTTCATAAAAGCGCAAGGTTGAGGCAGAAATGCCGGTGCGCCGAACGACTTCCGAAATATCCATCGCATTGCTCTTGACTTGAAGTTGACTTCAACTTCTATCATGCCTTCCGGCAATGATTGCATCAAGCAAAAGAGGTGGTGAACGTGATAGTGGTGGACGACATGGTGAGAACGGTGCTGGTCGGCGCGGGTGCAACGGCTGTCATGGATGGTTGGTCGGTGATGCTGCGGATGCTCGGCATACCGACGCTCGACTATGCCTTGGTGGGTCGCTGGGCAGGCCATCTGCGGCGGGGAAAATGGGCGCACCCCAGCATTGCCAAGGCCGAGCCAATTGCCGGGGAACGGCCATTGGGATGGGTGATCCACTATGCCGTGGGGATTGCATTTGCCATCATGCTCGTGGCCGTGCAAGGCACAGCATGGCTGCATGCGCCCACATGGATGCCCGCGCTGATTGCGAGCGTGGCAACGGTTGTTTTTCCATGGTTCGTGATGCAACCCGCCATGGGCGCAGGCATAGCCGCCTCACGCACGCCAACGCCGCTGAAAAACTGCCTGCGCAGCTTGGCCGCGCATGCGGTGTTCGGGTGTGGTCTTTATGGGGCGGCGCTGTTGGTCAAGCGGGTTGGGGGATGAGTGGCGTGCAGTAAAAACCGAAAATGGCATGAACACTCTTGGAACAAGGCCCTCCTCTGCTATTGGAACAACTGAAAATCTTTGCCGTCGTGTGCGAACACGGCTCGCCTTCCGCCGTCGCGCAGGCTTTGAGGTGGGCGCCATCGGGTATCAGCCAAAGCATTGGCAATCTGGAAATCGAACTGAACCAGACCCTGTTTGTGTGCGAAAAAGCCGGGGCACATTCACCGAAGCCGGTCAAGCGCTGATGCTGGCGGCCTTGGCGGCCGGCTTCAAGCCGATCAAGGCAATTTGAGCAACCAAATGGGCTCGCCCTTTCGGCGTCAATGAGGCATTCTTGTGGGTGTTCATCCGGGGATTGCTGAAGAAGATGGTTTGGATTGAAAACCTCCATCTTGCTTCACCTCGGGTGAACAGCCTATTGGGAAACGGCACCTAGCCGCCTGAGGGCCTGTTTCAGGTGGCGGTTGTTATGTCTCCAGCCGCTTCAAAAATGCCCGCAAGCTCAGGCATTGCACGCCTTCAAAGCTGTTGCCTTCAAAATCATCCAGCGTCACCACGTACTTGGGGTAGTTGTCCTGTATTTTCAGCAGGTTGCCAAATTCGCGTTCCAGCGTTTTTTCTTCGTTGATGCTGAGTGCGGCCTGCACGTAAATGCGCTCGCCGCCTTTTTCGGCAACAAAATCAATTTCCTGGTTTTTCAGCCCGCCAATCTTGACATCGTAGCCGGCGGCTTGCAGGTGGTTGAAAAGGGTGTTTTCCAGCAGCTTGCCACGGTCTTGCGCCCGGTAGCCAATCAGCGCATTGCGCAAGCCAAGGTCTTCAAAATAATATTTTTCGCCAATCTCAAAAATGCGCTTGCCTTCAATGTCGTAGCGCGGTACTTTGTAGATGAGAAAAGCATTGGCCAAGTATTCGGCGTAGTTTTGCACTTGCGTGGTATTGGCAGTGATGCGCTGCGACTTCAGAAAATCACTGATTTTTTTGGCTGAAAACAAGTTGCCGATGTTGCTTGCCAGAAACTGGGTAAGCTGCTCCAGAAACTGCACGTTGCGCAAGGCGTAGCGGTTCACGATATCGCGCACGGCAATGGTGGAATAGATGTTGCGCAGGTACTCAAAGACGATATGGTCTTGCAGCGGCAGGTCTTTCAAATATGGCAAGCCACCGTATTTCAAAAACTGTGCCATGGCCTTGTCGCTGTCTTGCAGGCGCATGAACTGCAAAAATTCAAAATACGACAGGGAGTGCACGTGTATTTCAAGCGCCCGGCCGCTTAAGGCGCCCGCAATGTCGCGCGACAGCAGGTGGGCATTGCTGCCGGTGCAGTACAAGTCCA
>JBHAET010000030.1:0-3143 GCA_041855705.1 Neisseriaceae bacterium | reverse complement strand
GCAGCAGAATAAAATGCCAGCGAGAGTAGGTTGGGTTGAAAACCCAACACAAATCCAGGCCGTCTGAAAACAAAGAAAGGAAGCAGCAATGGAAGCAAAATGCCTGTGCGGTGCCGTATCGCTGAAAGTCGAAGCCGAGCGCAAACTGCATGCCTGCCATTGCGGCAAATGCCGCACTTGGGGCGGCGGTGCGGGCTTTACCCTAACGGCCAAAACACCCGAAATTAGCGGCGGCGAGCACATCGGCCGTTACCGTTCGTCCGAATGGGCGGAACGCTGTTTTTGCAAGCAATGCGGTACGCACCTGTTTGTGCAGGTGGGCGACGATTATTACATCAGCGCCGGATTGTTTGCCGACAATGCCGGTTTCGAGCTGGAAAGCCAAATTTTTATCGATTGCAAGGCACCGTATTACGATTTGGCCAACGATACGCCCAAACTGACCGAAAGCGAATTTTTGGCCATGATGGGCGAAGCAAAACAAGAGTAGCTTGGGTTGAAAACCCGGCACAAATCCAGGCCGTCTGAAAACAGCCGTAGGTCGGGCATTGGTGCCCGACGATAACGGTTCGGGATATTTTGCCGGGCATCAATGCCCGACCTATGAAACACCGAACAAAACCGAAATATAGATTGAAGCAAAAGTTAACCGACAGGGCACACAAATGGCTATTTACCAATCCGGCGTGATTTTTGATCAAGTGGATACCGCGCAGCCCGATTGCTGGACGCTGGCCGCATATCAGGCGCGTGGCGGCTATCAGGCCCTGCGCAAAATTCTGGGCGACAAAATCTCGCAAGATGATGTGATCAGCGAAGTGAAAACCTCCGGCCTGCGCGGCCGCGGCGGTGCCGGTTTCCCCACCGGCCTGAAATGGAGCTTTATGCCCCGCTCGTTTCCCGGCGCCAAATACGTGGTCTGCAACACCGACGAGGGCGAGCCCGGCACCTTTAAAGACCGCGACATCATCAATTTCAACCCGCACGCCCTGATTGAGGGCATGATTATCGCCGGCTATGCCATGGGCGCCGAAGCCGGCTACAACTACATTCACGGCGAAATCTTCGAAGGCTACCAGCGCTTTGAAGCGGCACTGGCCGAAGCGCGCCAGGCCGGCTTGCTGGGCAAAAACATTCTCGGCAGCGGTTTTGATTTCGAACTGTTTGCCGCCCACGGCTATGGCGCCTACATCTGCGGCGAGGAAACCGCGCTGCTGGAAAGTCTGGAAGGCAAAAAAGGCCAGCCGCGCTTCAAGCCGCCGTTCCCCGCCTCATACGGCCTCTACGGCAAACCCACCACCATCAACAACACCGAAACCTTTGCTTCGGTGCCGTTCATCATCCGCGATGGCGGCCAGGTTTTTGCCGACAAGGGCATTCCCAATAATGGCGGCACCAAGCTGTTTTCGATTTCCGGCCATGTTGAGCGGCCGGGCAATTATGAAGTGCCGTTGGGCACGCCGTTCAAGGATTTGCTGGTGATGGCTGGCGGCATGAAAGACGGCAAAAAACTCAAGGCGGTGATCCCCGGCGGCTCGTCGGCACCGGTGCTGCCGGGCGATGTCATGATGCAGCTGACCATGGACTATGATGCGATCAGTAAAGCCGGTTCCATGCTCGGTTCCGGCGCGGTGATCGTGATGGACGAAGACGTGTGCATGGTGAAAGCGCTGGAACGCTTGAGCTATTTCTACCACGAAGAATCCTGCGGCCAATGCACCCCCTGCCGCGAAGGCACCGGTTGGCTCTACCGCATCGTGCACCGCATCGCCAGCGGCAAAGGCAAATCCGAGGATTTGGAACTGCTTGATTCCATTGGCAACAATATGGCCGGCCGTACCATCTGCGCGCTGGCCGATGCTGCCGTGTTCCCGGTGCGCAGCTTTACCAAACACTTCCGTCATGAGTTTGAGCATTATATTGAACACGGTAAGCCGATCAAGGCGCATAAATGGTGTTGAGGTGGTTGGGAAAATAAGCGTAGCTTGGGTCGCAAGCCCAACACCAGTCAGGCTACCTGAAAATGTGAATTTATCCACAGTCTGTCCTCTCCCCCGATTGGCGAGGGAGAATCAGCAAGCGTAGGGTGTGTGCCCCCGGCACGCACCGTTACGTAAGCTGAAAACCAGATAAACCGCGTGCGTGGCTGCACACTTCCATAACGGGCTGAGATGGCTGCGCGGCAAAATACAAGCAGTTTAAAAACAGTAAGAGTAGGTTGGGTTGAAAACCCAACGCAAGCAGGGTCGTCTGAAATGTTGGGTTTAACCACCCAACCTACATCAGAATGAAGCAACGGAAACGATGCAGTAAACATCAGGCTACCTGAAAGTAACAAAACGCCTGTCTGAAAAAATTTTCAGACGGCCTGAAGCAAAAACCTTTCAAAATCCGTAACCAGGAAGCAACATGTTACAAATCGAAATCGACGGCAAGCCGCTTTCGGTGGCGCAAGGCAGTACGGTGATGGATGCCGCGCATCAGGCGGGCACCTATATTCCGCATTTCTGCTACCACAAAAAGCTGTCCATTGCCGCCAACTGCCGCATGTGTCTGGTGGAAGTGGAACGGGCACCCAAACCCTTGCCCGCCTGTGCCACCCCCGTGACCGACGGCATGGTGGTGAAAACCGCTTCGCCGCTGGCCAAAAAAGCGCAGCAGGGGGTAATGGAATTTCTGTTGATCAACCATCCGCTGGATTGCCCGATTTGCGACCAGGGCGGCGAATGCCAGTTGCAGGATTTGGCCGTGGGTTACGGCAATTCCGCCAGCCGCTACACCGAAGAGAAACGTTCGGTGGCCGGCAAAGACATGGGCCCCTTGGTTTCCGCCGCAGAAATGAGCCGCTGCATCCACTGCACCCGCTGCGTGCGTTTTACCGAAGAAATCGCCGGCATGCAGGAAATCGGCATGGCCAACCGCGGCGAGTTTTCCGAAATCATGCCGTTTATCGGCAAGGCGGTGGAAACCGAATTGTCGGGCAACGTGATTGATTTGTGTCCCGTCGGCGCGCTCACCAGCAAACCGTTCCGTTACGACGCCCGCTCGTGGGAATTGAGCCGCCGCAAAACCATCTCTGCGCACGATGCGCTGGGCAGCAACCTGATCGTGCAAACCAAAGACCATACCGTGCGCCGCGTGCT
>JBHAET010000029.1:0-2696 GCA_041855705.1 Neisseriaceae bacterium | reverse complement strand
GCGGCTGATAGGCCGACGGGGTGGTTGCCGTTTGGGTGGTGGGCTGCACCGCCGTGCCGGCATTCTGGTCAACCGAACTTTGGCAGGCAGCCAGCAACAGGCTGCCTGCCAGAGCAAAACTGAGGGGAATACGGCGTTTCATGGGTCTCTCGCATTTCGTGCACAGCGCACACAAGTGTAGCAAATTCAAACGACACTTCACAGCCCGAGGCATTTGTCATCGGCTGCCATAATGGTGTGGCCGAAGCCCTCTCTCAACCGAAACCGGTGAGTAGCGGCCTTAGCCCGTTGTTTGCAGTGTTTTTCAGGCAGCCTGGCCGCGGTTTTGCACCACTTGGTCAATAAGGCCGTATTTGAGCGCTTCTTCTGCCGACATGAAGTGGTCTCGGTCGGTATCTTTTTCCACTTGCGCCAGTTTTTTGCCGGTGTGTTTGGCCAGCAATTCGTTAAGCTTATGTTTCAGTTTCAGCAGTTCGCGGGCATGGATTTCGATGTCGGAAGCCTGTCCGCCCAAACCGCCGCTAATCAGCGGTTGGTGAATCATGATCCGGCTGTTGGGCAGGGCAAAACGCTTGCCCGGCGCCCCGGCCGACAGCAAAAAGGCACCCATGCTCGCCGCCTGTCCCAGACACAGGGTGGAAACATCGGGTTTGATGAAATTCATGGTATCGAAAATCGACATGCCGGCGGTTACCGAACCGCCTGGCGAATTGATGTACAGGGCAATGTCCTTGTCCGGATTTTCGCTTTCCAGAAACAAGAGCTGGGCCACCACCAAATTGGCAGTGGCATCGTTGACCGGCCCCACCAGAAACACGATACGCTCCTTGAGCAGCCGCGAATAGATGTCGTAGGCACGCTCGCCGCGGCCGCTTTGTTCCACCACCATCGGCACCAGGCCGAGATTGTCGATTGTCGGATGCATGACCGGCAACTCCTTATTATCTGTCTGCAATTGTCACAACGGGACGGGGGCCGGACTGCGTGCGTCCCACCGCTCCCTGCATAAAAAAGCACCGCCAACGGCCAGCCGAAGCGGTGCTTGCGGTGCGTTCAGGCAGCCTTAAGCCTGCTGGCCCATGACTTCATCAAACGACAAGGCCTTGTCGGTCACCTTGGCTTTGCCCAGGACATATTCCACCACATTGGCCTCAATTGCCAGTGAAGTGGGACCTTCCAGGTTTTTGTCATCGCCCAGATACCAGTCAATCACTTCCTGCGGGTCTTCGTAGCTTTCGGCAAACTCGGCCACGATGTCGCGCACCTGACCCTCTTTGGGCTGCAATTTTTCATCTTCCACCAATTGCGCCAGAATCAGGCCCAAAGCCACCCGACGCTGTGCCTGTTCGGCAAACATGCCGGCCGGCAGGTCGAGGTTTTTGGCATCCATGCCCTGATTGATGAAGTTTTGCTTCATCTCGGCCGCCAGCCGTGCCGATTCTTCGGACACCAGCGCGGTGGGCAGCTGCAGCTCGGTGGCCGCCAACAAGGCATTCATGGCACTTTCCTTGGTTTGGTCTTTCACCCGGCGGTTGACTTCGCGGGCCACGTTTTTCTTCACTTCCTCGCGCATTTTGGCCACATCGCCATCGGCAATGCCCAGGCTCTTGGCAAACTCGGCATCCACTGCCGGCAATACGGCGGCGGCCACGTTTTTCAGGGTAATGGTGAACAGCGCGGTTTTACCGGCCACATCCTTGCCGTGGTAATCCTCGGGGAAGGTGACGCTGACTTCCTTGACATCGCCTTCTTTCATGCCCACCACGCCGGCTTCGAATTCAGGCAGCATCTGGCCTTTGCCCAAAAGGAAGGGATAATTTTCGGCGCTGCCGCCTTCAAACAGTTCGCCGTCAATTTTGCCGGCAAAGTCAATGATCACGCGGTCGCCATTTTGGGCTTCGCGCTCCACCCGCTCAAAGCGGGTGCGTTGCTGGCGCAGGATTTCAATCGTTTTGTCGATTTCGGCCTCGCCCACTTCGGTGCTGACCCGCACCACTTCCTGGGCCGACAGGTCGCCAACCTTGACTTCGGGGAATACTTCAAACAAGGCCGCCACTTTGAACACCGTCTCGTCGTCCTGGGCATCGGCGTCCAAACCTTCGAAACGCGGCAAACCGGCCACCCGCAGTTCGGCTGCCACCACTGCGTCGTAAAAGGCTTGCTGGACGGTCTGGTTCAGCACTTCGTCGCGAATGCCCGCACCGTAAATCGCATCCACCATTTTCAGCGGGGCCTTACCGGGGCGGAAGCCATCCACCTTGGCGCGTTTTTGAGTGCTTTGCAAGCGTTTGGCCACCGCGGCATTGATTGCTTCCCACGGCAAAGCCAAAATTACCTTGCGTTGCAGATTTTCCAATTTTTCTACCGTTACGCTCATCGCAAACCCTTAGTCTTTCAATAATTTAATGGTTCAAAAACAATTGCCGCGGCCTTTGCCCGCCACTTCAAGCTGTAAACAAAGCGGCAAGTGTACCATAAGCAGGCGCAAAAAAATATGCCGCCGCCCGCCCGTACCGTCAGCCCTCACCCAACAACTGTTCGCGGGTAAGCAGGAACACAAAGCCGTCACCGCCACTGGTCGGCAGCCAGGTAAACGGTAATTCGGGAAACGCCATCTGCAATGCGTCGCGGTTGTGTCCGATTTCCACCAGCAGCACCCCATGCGGATTCAGGTAGCGTGCAGCCGACTGAATAAT